>NZ_JADYVV010000081.1:0-42856 GCF_020194035.1 Bradyrhizobium sp. BRP56 | reverse complement strand
CCATCGGCAGGATGCGCCGCTTTATTCCCCGCAAGACGGATCTCGTAACCCTCTCGACCGCCAGATTCCGCCAGTTCATCGCCGCCTACAACAACACCCCGCGCAAATGCCTTGACTACCGCACGCCTGCCGAGTCCTTTGCTCAAGTGTTGCACTTCGAATGTGAATCCACCTCCCGGCCTTCGCCGGGACGACGGTTAGATCAGCAGTTGTGCGCGCCCTTCGTCTCGACATAGACGGCGTAGAGCGACTGGCTTGCCGTCATGAACAGGCGGTTGCGCTTCTTGCCGCCGAAGGTGAGGTTGGCGCAGGTCTCCGGCAGCAGGATCTGGCCGATCCGCTGGCCGTCGGGCGCAAACACCTGCACGCCGTCGTAGCCCGGTCCGACCCAGCCGGCGCCGACCCAGATATTGCCGTCGATGTCGACACGCAGGCCGTCCGGGAAGCCTGACTTGCCGTCCAGCGTCATGTCGATCAGCGTGCGCGGGTTGGAGAGCTTGTCGCCGTTGAGGTCGTACTGCCAGACGATGTTCTTGGCATTCGGATAGTGCGTGATGCCGGTGTCGCAGACATAGACCTTCTTGTAGTCGTGGCTGAAGGCGATGCCGTTCGGCTTGAACGGCTCGTCGGCAACCTTGGTGATCTGACCGGTCGCAGCATCGATGCGATACACGGCTTCCTTCTGGTAGGGCTGCTTCGATCCCGTGTTGGCCAGTTGGCCCTCATAGATCGAGATCGCGCCATAGCCGGGATCGGTGAACCAGATCGACTTGTCGTTGGGATGCACGACCATGTCGTTCGGCCCGTTGAGCTGCTTGCCATTGGCCTGCTCCGCCAAGGGCGTGACGGTTCCGTCGTGCTCGTAGCGCACCAGCCGGGTGCGCTCGGCGGTGATCTGGCGGCCCTCGAAATCGAAGGTCGAGCCGTTGGCCTCGTTTGACGGCTTGTGGAATTGCTCGGAGATGTGGCCGTCATCGTCGAGATAGCGCAACTGCCGGTTGGCCGGGATATCGCTCCAGACCAGATACTGGCCCTGCGCGTTCCAGGCCGGGCCCTCCGCCCACAGGCAGCCGGTGTAGAGCCGCTTGATCGCGGTGTTGCCGACCTTGGCCTTGAAGCGCTTGTCGTCGATCACGACGATGTCTGGATCGGGATAGCGCTGCGGCTCCGCGTTGGGGCCGAAGTCGCGCGCTGCGGCATCGGATGCCACCATCGCGGTTGCAGCAAGCGCGGTTGCGCCGCGCAAGATTGTCCGACGGTCGAACGCCTTCGCACCGTCGCCCTCGTGTTTCTGAATGTTGCTTGGATTTGTCACGAAAGTCCTCCCAGGCTTTTTTGTTATCGGGAGGACGATCATACCCCCGCAATTCTGGCACAATGCGGGCACGCAATGATGAAACAACCAAAGAGTGTGTCGCCCCCGCCTAGCGCGCGATTGCGCGCGGAGTTCGCGGAGGCGACTAGTTCATAAATCTGTCAGATCGGATCGGAGGATCAGATCAAGTTCAGATCGGATCCCAGGTGAAGACGTCGGCCGAGCGGTCGAGCTTGGCGAACGATCCCTTCAGCGCCGGCATGCCGTGTTCGGCAATGGTCTCGGGCGTCCAGCCTTCGCCGCGATGCACCGAGCGCACCGGACGATGCTGGCCGAACAGGAAGATCTCGTTCATGCGCACGCCGAAGATCTGTCCTGTGACGTCCTTGGCCGCGTCCGAGAGCAGATAGGCGCAGACCGGCGCGATCTTCTCCGGTCCCATCTGCTTGATCTTCTCGACGCGCGCCTTCTCGGCGTCGGTCTCGGTCGGGATGGTGCCGATCATGCGGGTCCAGGCGAACGGCGACACGCAGTTCGAGCGCACGTTGAAGCGGCCCATGTCGAGGGCGATCGATTTCGACAGGCCGACGATGCCGAGCTTGGCGGCGGCGTAGTTGGCCTGGCCGTAATTGCCGATCAGGCCGGAGGTCGAGGTGAAGTGCACGAAGGAGCCCGACTCCTGCTCGCGATAGATCCGCGCCGCGGCGTGGCTGACATAGAACGAGCCCATCAGATGCACCTTGATGACGGCCTCGAACGCTTCCACGCTCATCTTGTGGAAGATCATGTCGCGCAGGATGCCGGCGTTGTTGACGACGCCGTCGAGCCGACCGAAATGATCGGTCGCGGTCTTGACGATCTTGCTGGCGGGGATCGCTTCCGCCACCGACTCGAAATTGGCGACCGCGGTGCCGCCGCGCTTCTTGATCTCCTCGACTACCTCCTCGGCGGGCGCGGCGCTCGTGCCGGCGCCATCGGCGGCGCCGCCGGGATCGTTGACCACGACCTTGGCGCCTTCCGCCGCGCAGAGCAGCGCAATCTCGCGGCCGATGCCGCGCCCCGCGCCGGTGACGATGATGACTTTATCCTGCAGTGATTTTGCCATGTTGGTTCTCCTGGTTTGCTCTCCGTCATTCCGGGATGGTGCGAAGCACCAGACCCGGAATCTCGAGGTTCCGGGCTCGCGCTTCGCGCGCCCCGGAACGACGGAGTTGTTACTTCTCGTTCGTAAAGATGATCGTGCCACTTGCGGCGAACATGCCGCCGACGCCGTGACAGACCGAGATCTTCGCGTTCGGCACCTGCGCCGGCGCGATGCCGCGCATCTGCCGCACGCTCTCCTGCAGCGCGTACATGCCGTACATGCCGGAGTGCATGTAGCTGAGGCCGCCGCCATTGGTGTTGAGCGGCAGCTTGCCGCCGGGGCGGGTGTTGCCGTCGGCGATGAACTTGCCGGTCTCCTCATACGGCATGAAGCCGAGGTCGCCGAGGCCGTAGAGCGGCAGATGCGCGAAGGCGTCGTAAATCATCAGATGATCGACGTCCTTGTGGGTGATGCCGGCCTCCTTGAAGGCCAGGGGACCCGCCACCTTGAAGGCGCGTGACGAGTCGAACGTCTTCATCTGGCTGACCATCGGCGTCTCCACGCTCTCGCCCGTGCCGAGGATGTAGACCGGCTTGTTCGGAAAATCCTTGGCGCGGTCGGCCGAGGTGAGGATCAGCGCGCCGCCGCCGTCGGTGACGAGGCAGCATTGCAGCAGCCGGAACGGATAGGCGATCATCCGCGAGTTCAGGACGTCGGCGACGGTGATCGGATCCTTCATGGTCGCGCGCGGATTCTTCGCCGCCCATTCGCGCTGCACGACGGCGACCATCGCAAGCTGCTCATGCGTGATGCCGTGGGTCTTCATGAACCGCAGCACGGGAATCGGAAACATGCTCGGCGGCCCGTAGACACCGAACGGTGCCTCGAACTGGCCGTTGAGGCTGTCGGCGGGCGTGAAGCGCGGCTGTTTGCCGATCATCGACTTGCCGCTTTCGGCATGCGTGATCAGAACGGTCTTGCAGAGGCCGGCCTCGATCGCGGCGGCGGCGTGGCGGACGTGCAGCATGAAGGAGCAGCCGCCGACCGAGGTGCCATCGACCCAGGTCGGCGTGATGCCGAGATAGTGCGCCATCTGCTGCGGGGTCTCGACCGCGGTAGCGAAGCCGTCGATGTCCGACAGCTTCAGGCCGGCGTCCGCGATCGCATTCAGCGCCGCGTCCGCGTGCAGCTGGATCTGCGACATGTTCGGGATGACACCGAGTTCGGTGGTTTCGGCCGCGCCGACGACGGCAACCTGGTTCCTGCGCATTGCGTTATCCCTTTGCCGGACGGAACAAAGGAAGCGTAATCTTGTCGTCGAGCGCCTCGAAGGCGACCTCGAGCCGCATGTCGAGCTCGAGCGCTTCCGGCGTCTGCGGACAATCGATGATGTTGCTCATCATGCGCGGGCCCTCGTCGAGCTCGACGACGGCGATCGCGTAAGGCGGCGTGAAGCCGGGCGCGGCGGGACGGTGGTTGATGACGTAGCTGTAGAGCTTGCCCTTGCCGCTGGCCTTGAAGATCGAGACCTTGCGCGAGGCGCAGGAGGGGCAGAACGGCCGCGGCGGAAAGTAGACATTGGCGCAGGCATCGCAGCGCTGCAGGCGCAGCTCGCCGGCCTTGGTGCCATCCCAGAAATGCTGGGTCTCCGGTGTCGGCTTTGGTTTCGCGCGCGCGGGCTCGGCCATGTCTGATGTCTCCTCCCGAAATCGTTACGATCTTGATGCGATATTGAACCAAGGCGCGTCAACGGTCCATCCATGCTCCGCGCAGCGGCCTGTGTCCCGCGCATGCCGCATATTCCGCCCCTCGCACAATTGCTAAGGCCGCGATGCTTGTGTCGCTCCGATCCGGCGCGTAGAAGGGCCGCGTCCAAGATACGTCCAAGACACGTTCAAGATAGCCGGGAGGAACATATCATGCTGAGGATCATCGGCGCGGCACTCGCTGCCAGCCTCGCATTTGCCACGCAGGCGATGGCCGCCGACGCACCGTCGGAGATCAAGATCGGCACGCTCTATGCGTCGTCGGGGCGCTACGCCTCGATCTCGATGCCGGTCTACAGCTCGCTGAAATTATGGGTCGAACAGAAGAACGCCGAGGGCGGCGTGTTCGTGAAGGCGTTCGACAAGAAGATCCCGATCAAGCTCGTCTCCTATGACGACCAGAGCAACACCGCGACCGCCTCGACGCTTTATAATCAGCTCGTCACCCAGGATAAGGTCGATCTCCTGGTCGCCGATTCCGGATCGGTGCTGACGGCGCCCGCGGTTGCGATCGCGCGCGATCACAAGATGTTCCTGTTCGACCAGACCGGCACCGGCGCGAGCTTCTTCTCCAAGGACAATCCCTACATCGCGCTGATGGCCGATCCGGTATCGACGGTGTGGCCGAAGCCGGTCGCCGACTTCATCAGCCATGACGGCCCTGGCCTCGGCATCAAGAAGGTCGCGATCCTCTATTCGACCAACGAGTTCACCGGCACCCAGGCCAACGCGTTCCGCAAGTTCGTCAAGGAGTCCGGCGCGCCGATCGAGATCGTCTATGACCAGGGCGTTCCGACCGAGACCACCAACTACAACGTCATCATCAACAACATCAGCAACGCCAATCCGGACGCGGTGATCCATTTCGGCTATGCGCCGAACGACATCGCCTTCCTGCGCAACGTCCAGGACGTCGGCACCAAGTTCAAGATGCTGTTCGCAATCTATGCCGGCCTCGAGACCGAGTTGCTCGAGAAGAATGTCGGCGCCAAGGGCCTCGAGCACATCTGGACCTATGTGCCGCCGTCCGAATTGGACTATCCCGTCAATTTCGGGATGAACATGAAGGATTTCCGCGCCGCCTGGACCAAGAAGTACAACGACGGCAAGATGGAGTTCGGCTTCAATGCGGTGGCCGGCTACACCACTGCACTGGTGATCGAGAAGACGCTGTCGGTTGCGACCAGCCTCGACCAGATGGAGCTGCGCCGCGCGGTGTTCTCGCTCAGCGGCCAGCTCAAGACGCTGGACGGCACTTTCGCGCTGGATGAGACCGGCGGTCAGATCGGTGAACTGACGCCGCTCGGCCAGCTCACGGTCGACGAGCACGATCACATCAAGTTCGTCTCGATCTATCCGCACGACACCGCCAACGGCAAGCCGATCTATCCGGCGCCGTGATGCAGGTGAGTGCGGCAGGCGTAACCTTCGGCGGCGAGCGGTAGCATGACCTATGCGCTGGTTGCCGGCGTGCTGTTCGGGCTGTATTTCAGCCTGGTCGGCATCGGTCTCAATCTCGTGTTCGGCGTCATACGCATCGTCAACCTAGCGCATGGCGACATCCTGATGCTCGGCGCCTTCATCGCGCTCGGCGTGGTCGGCCTCGCCGGCATCGACCCGCTGTTCGCGGTGCCGCTGGCCTTCGTGGTCTTCGTGCTGGTGGGCGTGCTGCTGTACTGGGTGCTGGTGCCGCGGCTGCAGGGCTCGGCCAATCCGGAAATGCTGTCGATCATCCTGTTCTTCGGCCTGTCGCAGGTGATCGAGGCCGTCACCACGATCTTCGCCGGCACCAGCGAGCGCTCGATCCAGAGCCGGCTGCTCGGCACCGTGTTCACGACCATCAAGGTGAAGTGGTTCGGCGGCAAGGCGGGCGGGGCAGGGCCGATCCAGATCTTCGGCCAGGGTTTTCCCGCGCCTTGGGTGATCGCGGCCATCACCAGCCTGATCGCGATCGCGCTGGTCTACCTCTATCTCTACCACACAAGGCTCGGCACCTTGACCCGCGCGGTGATGTCACGCCGCGACGAGGCATTGGCGACCGGCATCGATGTCGATCGCGTCTCGGCGGCGGCGTTCGGTATCGGGCTCGGCATCGCGGCGGTCGCCGGCGTGTTCGCGCCCTTCATGTTCGGCTCGGTGACGCCGGCGTTCGGCGCCGACGCGACCGTGACGTCGTTTGCGATCGTCGTGCTGGGTTCGCTCGGCAATCCGCTCGGCACCGCGCTCGGCGGTGTCGTCTACGGTCTCTGCTACATGCTGGTGCAGACCTATCTCAGTTCCTGGGCCGACCTGCTGCCCTATGTGTTGTTGATCGTGATCCTGTTGTTGCGCCCGAGCGGTCTGCTCGGAAGGCGGGTGCGCGTTGCATAACGCCTCGAAACACCTGCTGTTCATCCTGGCGCCGCTGGTGGTGGTGTTCGCACTGCTGCCCGGCGTCTATCAAAACCATCTGCTGCTGTTCAACTTCGTGATCTTCCTGATCCTCGCGCAAGGCGTGAACATCATCTATGGCTTCACCGGCTATCTGCCGTTCGGCTATGTCGGCTTCTTCGGCGCCGGCGCCTATGGCTTCGCCATCATGGTGATGCATCTGCAGACGCCGGCACCGCTCGCCGTGCTGGTCGGCGGCGTCGTGGCGGTGGCGCTCGGCCTGTTATTGACGCCGCTGCTGCGGCTGTCGGGTGCGTATTTCGCGATCGCCAACCTCGCGGCCTCGCTCGCGGTGCTGCACTTCGTCGCCAATCCGGCGCTGGAGGGCATCACCAAGGGCCCCTACGGCGTGTCGCTCACCGGCACGTTCAACCCGACCCACGCGTACTATGCGGCCGTCGTCGTGATGGCGCTGACGGTCGGTGCGGTGGTCTATCTGAAGAACTCGCCGTTCGGGCTGGCGCTGCAGGCCGTGCGCGAGGATGCGGTGTCGGCCTCGATGGCCGGCGTCAATATCGTGAAGATGCGGGTGATTGCCTGGCTCGCCTCGGCGCTGGTCGCCGGCCTCGCCGGCGGCATCTACGCCTGGTACGTCTCGGTGTTCTATCCGGACAACGTGTTCTCCGGCGAGTTCTCGATCTTCGCGATCGTGTTCGCGCTGTTCGGCGGAGTCGCCACTATCACCGGCCCGATCGTCGGCGTGCTGATCCTTTACGGCATCTACAATCTGATCGGCTTCACCACGCCGCAATATTTCCAGCTGATCTATGGCCTTTTGATTATGGGCCTGGTGCTGTTCCTGCCCGCAGGCTTGGTGTCGCTGGCAACGCGCAGGGGGTGGTATGTCCCCTGAGAAAAGCCCGATCCTTGAGGTCTCCAAGCTGGTCAAGCGCTTCGGCGGTTTCCATGCGCTCGACGGCCTCAGCTTTCACGTCGTGCCGGGCGAGATCCTCGGGCTGGTCGGCCCGAACGGCTCCGGCAAGACCACGGCGATCAACGTGATCTCCGGTCTCTATGCGCCCGACGGCGGCGAGGTGGTGTTCGACGGCGCGTCCGCCGGCGGCGTCGCCTCGCACAAGCTCGTTCATCGCGGCATCAACCGCACCTTCCAGGTGCCGAAGCCGTTCCTCTCGCTCACGGTGCGCGAGAACATCCAGGTGGCGCTGGCTTATGGCGGTGCCACCGGTGCGCCGTCGATTGCCGAACTGCTCGAGGATTTCAGGCTGAAGGAGGTCGCCGACCGTCCGGCCGCCGATCTCAACAGCGCGCAGCAGAAGATGCTCGATCTGACCCGTGCGCTCGCCACGCGGCCGCGGCTGCTGCTGCTCGACGAACTCGCGGCCGGCCTCAACCCGGCGGAGCTCGACTGGATCGCCGGCCGCATCAAGGCCTTGGCCGCGACCGGCATGGCGATCATCGTGGTCGAGCATCTGATGGGCTTCATCGAACAGATCACCGACCGCGTCATCGTGCTCAATGCGGGCAAGGAGATCTTCGAGGGCACGCTGGCGACCGCGGTACGCGAGCCGCAGGTGATCGAGGTATTTTTGGGAGGCGAGCATGCCCACTGATGCGGTGTCGCTTCTGGACACGAGGGGCGTCGATGCCGGCTACGGCACCATGCAGGTGCTGTGGGGCGTCGATCTCGACGTCCGCCCCGGCGAGACCGTGCTGCTGCTCGGCGCCAACGGCGCGGGCAAGACCACGTTCCTGAAGTCGCTGGTCGGCCTGATCGAGGCCCGCAGCGGCCACATCAAGCTCGGCGGCGAGGACATCACCAGGATGCGCTCGTCGGATCGCATGAAGCGCGGCATGACCTACATGTCGGAGCTTGCGGTGTTTCCCGACCTGTCGATCGAGGAAAATATCCGCGTCGGCGCGCAGGCGCTGGGCCATGCCAATCCGGGGGCGCGGGTCGACGAACTGTACGGCCTGTTCCCGGTGCTGCGCGACAAGCGCCGCGACCCCGCATCCAGCCTGTCCGGTGGTCAGCGCAAGATGCTCGGCATCGCCAAGGCGTTGTCGGCCGAGCCGAAGCTGCTGGTGATGGACGAGCCCTCGGCCGGGCTGTCGCCGCTGTTCGTCAAGGAGGTGCTGCGCGCCTTGTCGAGCCTGCAGGGCCGCGGACTGGCACTCTTGATCGCGGAGCAAAATATCGGTTTTCTCGAGATTGCCACCCGCGTATTCGTGCTGGAAGGCGGGCGGATCCGCTTCTCCGGCACGGTTGCCGAGATGAGCGGCAATGAAGAGCTGCACCGCGCCTATTTCGGGCTGAAGTGATGCGAGGTGAGGCGCCGGCGGGCTGGAAATCGGCCCCGGTTCGCGCGACAATCAGCTGCAAGCCATGAAGTGCAAGCCGTGAAGTGAAAACCATGCCCAAGAATCCGACACTCGCCTCCCTGGCCGCCGATCTCGCCGGCGGCGCGACCTCTGCCCGCAAGCTCGTCGAGCAGTGCATCGCCAAAATCGCTGATCCCTCAGGCGAGGGCCAACGCACCTTCATCCATGTCGACCGCGACGCCGCGCTCGAGGCCGCCGACGCCATGGACCGGCTGCGCAAGGCCAATGCCGCGCCGTCGCCATTTGCCGGCATTCCGGTTTCGATCAAGGACCTGTTCGACATCAAGGGGCAGGTGACGCGGGCGGGCTCGCGCGCGCTGGAGGATTCGGCGCCGGCGGATGCCGATGCACCTGTCGTGGCGCGGCTCAAGCGCGCCGGCTTCATCGTGATCGGCCGCACCAACATGACGGAGTTCGCCTATTCCGGCATCGGCATCAATCCGCATTACGGCACGCCGAAGAGCGCCTGGAACCGGAGCGTCGGCCACGTGCCGGGCGGCTCGTCCTCGGGGGCGGCGGTCTCGATCGCGGACGGCATGGCGTTCGGCGCGCTCGGCACCGATACCGGCGGCTCCTGCCGGATTCCCGCCGCCTTCAACGGCATCGTCGGCTACAAGCCGACGCAACGCCGGATTCCGCTCGATGGCGGCGTGCCGCTGTCGTTCACGCTCGACAGCTACGGCCCGCTGGCCAATTCGGTGGCCTGCTGCGCCGCGCTCGACGCGGTGCTGGCGGATCAGCCGGTGACGCCGGTCTCGCCGCGCCCGGTGAAAGGCATGCGGCTCGCGGTGCCGACCACGGTCGCGCTCGACGACCTCGATGATGCCGTCGCGAAAACCTTCGAGCGCGCGCTTGCGGCGCTGTCGCGCGCAGGCGCCTTGATCGAGCGGATCGAGGTGCCCGAATTGCTCGATGTCGGCGTCATGAACGCCAAGGGTGGCTTTGCCGCCGCCGAAAGCTATGCCTGGCATCGCTTCCTGCTGGCCAGCAAGGGCGACATCTACGATCCGCGCGTCGCCGTGCGCATCCAGCGCGGCGAGGGCTTTCCTGCCGCCGACTATATCGATCTGCTCAACGCGCGCCGCTCCTTCATCGCCCGCACCGAGAATCGGATCGCGCCCTATGATGCGATGGTGCTGCCGACCACGGCGAACCTGCCGCCAACGATCACCAGCCTCACCGACGACAAGGCGTTCGCCACCGAGAATTTGCGCGCGCTGCGCAATTGCACGCTGATCAATGTGCTCGACGGCTGCGCGATCTCGCTGCCCGCGCATCGCGAGGGCGAGGCACCGGTCGGCCTGATGCTCGCCGCCGCGGGCGGTTCGGATCGGCGCATTTTCGAGCTCGCTGCCGGAATGGAGACCGTGATCCGTGTTTGATCTCACCTTCAATGTCGACGACAAAGGCGTCGCCACTCCGCTCACACTAGAAATCAGGCAGGCCGTGATCGCCGGCTGGACCGGCCGCGATCCGGTGGCGCGCGACAAGCACATCGCCGAGCTCGAGGCGCTCGGCATTGCACGGCCGGCGACCACGCCGATCTACTACCGCTGCTCGGCGCGCCGGCTCACCTTCGCCGATGCCATCGAAGTCTGCGGCGAGGACTCCAGCGGCGAGGTCGAGTTCGTGCTGATCGGCTGGCAGGGCCGCACCTTCGTCGGCTGCGGCTCCGACCACACCGACCGCAAGGTCGAGAGCTACAGCGTCACCGTGTCGAAACAGATGTGCGACAAGCCGATGGCGTCGGAGCTGTGGGAGCTCGAGGACGTCATCGGCCACTGGGACCAGCTGGTGCTGCGCTCCTGGGCGGTGATCGGCGGCCAGCGCGTGCTCTACCAGGAAGGCACGCTCGATCACATGCTGCCGGTGAAGGACCTGATCGCGCGCGGCTTCGATCAGGGCGCGCTGCCGGATGGCTGCGCCATGTTCGGCGGCACCTTCGCCGCCAAGGGCGGCATCCGCCCGGCCAGCCGGTTCGAGTTCGAGCTGGAAGACCCGGTGGCGAAGCGGAAGATTAGCCACGGCTACGACGTGATCACGCTGCCGGTAAGGGGCTGATCGCTCGCCGCGCGTTGTTGTGAGGGAGATGACCGACGCTTTCTCCACGTGCGTCGTCCCGGCGAAAGCCGGGACCCATAACCACAGAGTGTTGTGGTTGGCACGCTGTGGCCTCAGCGATCTCAACAACTGACGACGGTGGCTATGGGTCCCGGCTTTCGCCGGGACGACACCGTAATTGTGGTGACGTTCTCTGCATCTTTTCGATCGGAAATCGGGTGGCGCTGGCCGCAATCAGGGGCCAGATTCCGTCCCATGACAGCAACAGCCAAAACCATCACCCGTCCACCCACCGGCATCCCGGCCCGCGTCGACGGGCTCGACTGGGACGGGATCACGACCGATCTCGACGGGCAGGGCTGCGCCGTCCTCAACGGCCTGCTGACGCCTGAGGAATGCGATGCCATCGCCGCGCTGTATCCCGACGACAGCCAGTTCCGTAGCCGGATCGTGATGGGCCGTCACGGCTTCGGTCGCGGCGAGTACAAATACTTCTCCTATCCGCTGCCGGACCTGATCGCGGAGCTGCGGCCGGCGCTCTATACGCGGCTGACCGCGACAGCCAATCGCTGGAACGAGACGATGGGGATCGATATCCGATATCCTGCGTCGCATGCGGCGTTCCTGAAGCGCTGCCATGACGCCGGACAGACGCGGCCGACGCCGCTGCTGCTGCAATATGGCGAGGGCGACTACAACTGCCTGCACCAGGATCTCTATGGCGAGCATGTGTTCCCGATCCAGGTCGCGATCCTGCTGTCGCAGCCCGGGCGCGATTTTACGGGTGGCGAATTCGTGCTGACCGAGCAGCGGCCGCGGATGCAGTCGCGGCCCGAGGTGGTGCCGCTCACCAAGGGCGATGCGGTGGCCTTTGCCGTGCATCATCGCCCGGTGCAGGGGACGCGCGGACCGTATCGTGTCAATCTGCGCCACGGCGTCAGCAGGATTCGCTCCGGCCATCGCCACACCGTTGGTGTGATCTTCCACGACGCGAAGTGAGTGCGAGAGAGGCGTGGCCTCCGATCTGTTCGAGACCATTGGCGATGCCCGGCCATCGCGCGAGACGATCGCGGATGGCGCGGTGCTGCTGTGCGGCTTTGTCCGGCCGTTCGAGGCCGAGCTGATCCCGGCATTGCGCGTGATCGTCAAGCAGGCGCCGTTCCGGCATCTGATCACGCCGGGTGGCCACCGCATGTCGGTCGCGATGACCAATTGCGGCAGCCTCGGCTGGGTCTCCGATCCCAGCGGCTATCGCTATGATCCGATTGACCCCGACTCGGGACAGCCCTGGCCTGAAATGCCGGAGGTGTTGCGCAGGCTTGCCGCCGGCGCCGCTGTGGAGGCCGGCTTCAACGGCTTCACGCCTGAGGCCTGCCTGATCAATCGCTACGTCCCCGGCGCAAAACTGTCGCTGCATCAGGACAAGGACGAGCTCGACTACCGCGCACCGATCGTGTCGATCTCGCTCGGGCTGCCGGCGATCTTCCTGTTCGGCGGCCTGAAGCGCAGCGATACGCCGCGCCGCTATCGACTCGAACATGGCGACGTTGCGGTGTGGGGCGGCCCGTCACGGCTATTTTATCACGGCGTGGCACCGCTCGCCGATGGCGAGCACAGCGTGCTCGGCCGCCAGCGCATCAATTTGACCTTCCGCAAGGTGCGCTGAAGCGCCGGGTGGTCTAGACTTGGCGGATGACCACTAAGGCCGACCGCGCCGTCAACCGCACCGGCGTCTATCTCGCCGCGCTGCAGCTCGTGTTCACGCTGGGCTGGACCACCTATCTGATCTATCTGCCGAAGCTGTGCGCCGATGTCGGCATCGCGCCGTCGACCGTGATCCTGATCCTGATGATGGATCAGGGCATCTTCACCGTCACCGACACGGCGATGGGCATGGCTGCCGACAGGATCTCGAGCCTGGTCGGCCGCCTTGGCTTGTTTGTCGGTATCCTTGCCGCCATCTCCTGCGCCGCCTTCATCGCATTGCCTTACGTCGCCGGCACCGGGCCCGGTGCGAAGGTCTGGCTGATCGTGCTGATCGTGATCTGGGCCGTGACGTCGTCGGCCTTGCGGGCGCCGCCGCTGACGCTGCTCGGCAAATATCGCGCGCAACCCTCGGTCCCGTTCCTCGCGGCGCTGGCGATGCTGGGTTACGGCATTGCGGGTGCGGTCTCACCCTATCTTGGCGTCGTACTGCGTAACCACGATGCTCGGCTGCCGTTCGTGCTGTCGGGCGTCGTGCTGCTGCTGACCGCGCTGGCCTTCTCGGGGATCGAGCGCCGCATCGCGGCGGAGGCGCAGCCGGCGCGGCTGGCGCTCCCGTCGAAGCGGCTCGGGGCGGTGCCGATGTTCCTGATCGGATCGATGGTGCTGCTGTCGCTCGGCTACCAGCTGCACTTCAACATCAACAGCGCGCCGTTCTATTTGCGCTTTGCCAAGGCGGACGAGCTGCAATGGCTGATGCCGGTATTCTGGATCGGCTTCAACATCGCGATGTTTCCGGCAAGCATCGTCGTCAAGCATCGCGGCGGCCTGATCGTGATGGGCGCGGCGGGACTGCTCGGCGCCTTTGCGATCATCGCCGCCGAGATCGCCGGCAGTCTCAACGTCCTGATCGTGGCGCAATTCATGGCGGGGGCCGCTTGGGGTTGCATGCTGATGAGCGCGGTGTCCGCGGCGCTCGCGATCGGGGAGACCGGCGCGGAAGGCAAGGTCACCGGCCTCGTGTTCTCGGCGCTGGCGCTTGCGACCTTTGCGCGGATGGCGGCCGTCGCCGGCGGCCTGCAGAAGATGCCGGACTATGCGCCGCTTGTGCACTGGGCGCCGGTCGCCTGCTGGTCGGTCGCCGGCGCCGGCCTGCTCGTGATCGCCGCGTCACGGCTGCAACGCGGGGTGAAGAGCGCTTAGCGTCGTCATTCCCGTGGCGCGAAACGAACCCGGAATCTCGAGAGTCCGGGTTCGATGCTGCGCATCGCCCCGGAATGACGAGCGTTTGGCTTAGTTATTCCGCGCCGGATGGATGAACGCCCAGGGCGAGACTTCCGAATCCGTCGGCACTTCCACCGAGATCACGTAAGGCCCGCCGTCGGCCAGCGCCTTCTCCAGCACGGGGCGGAAGTGATCCGGCGAGGTGACCCGCGCGGCGCCGACACCGAAGGATTCTGCAAGCTTCACGAAATCCGGATTCACCAGGTCGGAGGCGACGACGCGACCGTCGAAGCGTTCGCGCTGGTCGCGACGGACATTGCCATAGGCGTTGTTGTTGAACACCAGCGTCACCACGCCGATCTTGAACTGCACGGCGGTGGCAAGCTCCTGCACGCCGAACATGAAGCCGCCGTCGCCTGATATCGCGACCACCGGCTTGTTCGGGTTGGCGACCTTGGCGCCGAGCGCGGTCGGGAAACCCGAGCCGAGCGTGCCCTGATAGCCCGAGGTGACGAAGGTCCGCGGCTCGTAGATCGGAAAGCCGTACCAGGAGGCGAAGCCGACCTGAGACAGCTCGTCGGTGACGATGGCGCTCGCCGGCAGCACCTCGCGCAGGATCTTCAGATAGGCCATCTGTGGCTGGATGCGCTGGATCTCCTGCTCGGTCGCGGCCGTTGCCTCGCGGATCGCGGCGCGGCGGCCAGAAGTCCTGCGGTAGCCCACCTTGCGCACGGCGGCGACGAGATCGGCGGTGCCGGCCCTGGCGTCCGCGATCACACCAGCATCAGCCGGCCAGCGCCGCAGCTCGATCGGATCGATGTCGATGCGCACGCATTTCAGTCCGGCCGGCTGGTAGGGCCAGCGCGACATCGTCGGCAGCTCGAGGCGTGTGCCGATGCCAATCATCAGATCGGTCTTCGGCCAGAGCTTGTAGGCCGAAGCCATGGTGAGCCCGAGTTCATGCGCGTTGGAGACGATGCCGCGGCCGCTGCGGAATGCGACGACCGGTGCGTCGATCACCTCGGCCAATTCGAGGATCTCCTCGCGCGCCTCGATGGCGCCGCTGCCGACGAAGATCATCGGCGCCTTGCTGCCGGCGATCAGGTCGGCGGCGGCCTTGATGCGGTCCGGATCGGGCTGCGGCGCCGGCAACGGATCGAACCGCTTGACGGGGGCGACCTGGGTGCGCTGGGTGAAGACATCCCACGGCATCTCCAGCGAAGCCGGGCCGCGCCGGCCCGACAGCATCTCCTGGAACGCGCGCGACACCAGCGCGGGCGCGTTGTCGGGATATTCGATCCGGTCGGCCCACTTCACGAAGGTTCGCAGCGTCGCGAGCTGGTCCGGCATCTCGTGCAGATGGCCGCGGCCCTTGCCCAGAAACTGGGTCGGCACCTGACCAGTCAGGCACAGCACCGGCTCGTTGCAGCCGAATGCGGTGAGCAGCGCCGCCGAGGCGTTGAGCACGCCGGGGCCGGGCACCACGCTGAACACCCCGGGCTTGCCGCTGGAGCGCGCATAGCCGAACGCCATGTAGCCGCAGGCCTGCTCATGCCGGGCGCCGATCACCTTGAGCTGGGCTTGGTGGAACGCATCGAACAGGCCATAGATCTGCGCGCCGGGCAGGCCGAACACGGTGTCGACGCCGTGGGCGACGAGGCCGTTGACGATCGCTTCGCCGCCGGATGTTGAGGTCATGGCACTGTCCACTTGCTGGTGAGGTTAGTTGGCTTCGTCGACGACGCTGTTGCGCAGGACGCCGACGCCTTCGGCCTCGACCTCGACGACATCGCCGGGCTTCAGATAGCGCGGCGGATCGAACCGCGCACCTGCGCCGGTTGGGGTGCCCGTGACGATGATGTCGCCGGGAACCAGCGTCGTGAAGGTCGAGATGTAGTTGATGAGGTAGCGGAAGCCGAAGATCAAGCGCGAGGTGCGGTCGTCCTGGCGGGTCTCGCCGTTCACCCGCGTGGTCAGACGGATATCGGCGATCTGCGCCTCACCGGTGTAGGGTACGATCCACGGGCCGAGGCTGCCGGTGGAATCGAAGTTCTTGCCCTGGGTGACGTTGAACTTGGCGTGGCGCACCCAGTCGCGGATGGTGCCTTCATTGCTGAGCGTGATCGCGGCGACGTGATCGAGCGCGGCGCTCTCCGCAATGTGCCGGCCGGTCTTGCCGATCACCAGCACCAGCTCGCCCTCATAGTCGAGCTGCGGCGAGATGCGCGGCCGCACCACCGGCGTGTTGTGGCCGACGAAGGAACGCGGCACCCGCAGGAACATGCTGGGGTATTTCGGCGCGTCCGAGCCGTCCTTGTATTCGGCATTGCGGTCCGGGTAGTTGACGCCGATGCAGATGATTTTTTCCGGCGCCGGGATCGGCGGCTGCCACGCGACTGCGTCGAGCGCGTGGTCGGGCGCGCGCCTGGCGGCGTCCTCCACGAGCCTGCTCAGCGCGCCGGCGGCGATCGCCTCGCGCAGCGTCGGATAGTCCTTGGTGAAGCGCGACGAGAGGTCGACGATGCCGGTGTCGGTGACGACGCCATAGCTGGTGGCGCCGTTGAAGGAATAGGTGGCGAGCCGAGGGGCTGACATCGGAAATCCATTCATTGGTGTCGTCCCGGCGAAAGCCGGGACCCATACGCCGCGGCCATCGGAATGGGTACGCGGCCAGACATTCTTTCGGCAACCCTATTCGGTGGTTATGGGTCCCGGCTCCATGCGCAATCGCGCACTCGGCCGGGACGACGAGGGGACGGAGTCCTGTTCACTAGTCCGCGACCAGCACGTCGGCGACGAAGCGCGGCTCGCGCACCACTTGGCCGGCGAAGGTCGAGCCTTCCTCGAACCAGGATCGCGGCGCCGGTGCGCCCCACAGCGTCTGGCGGCGCGGATCGCGCAGCGACCAGCGCAGCGGCTCATGGTCGTGATCGCCGGTGAAATAATCGCTGGTGTAGAGCTCGATGCGGTGGCCGTCGGGATCGCGGATGTACAGGAAGAAGGCGTTGGAGATGCCGTGCCGGCCAGGGCCGCGCTCGATGTTCTTGAGGTAGCCGGAGGAGGCCATCACGTCGCAGAGATGCACGATGTTCATCGCGGTCGGTACCCAATAGGCGATGTGGTGCAGGCGCGGGCCGCGGCCGTTGGTGATCGCGAAGTCGTGGACGTTGCCCTTGCGGTGCATCCAGGCGGCTGCGATGCGGCCGTTGTCGCCGTCCTCCTCGGCATATTCGGTGAGGCGGAAGCCGAGCCGGGCGTAGAAATCGACTGTGTCCTGCACCTCGGCGGCGAACACGTTGAAATGGTCGAGCCGCTGCGGATGGCAGCCCTTGTAGAGATCGTAGCGGCGCAAGAGATGGGGGCGCTTCTCCATCGTAGCGTAAAGCTCGATCTGGAAGCCGAACGGATCGGTGAATTGCAGGGTGCGGCCCTGGAACGGCTGGTCGACGAAAGCGTAGGCGATGCCGTTCTCGGAGAAGAAGGCGGCCGCCTTGTCGAGGTCGCCGTCGTTGCCGACCTTGAAGCCAAGCCGGTTGCAGGCCGCCTTCGGCGCCTTGCGCAGCACCACCGAGTGATGCTGGTGCTCCTCGCTGGCGCGCAGATACACCGACTTGTCGTCGCGGTTCTCGATGTGGAGGCCGACCGTCTTCTCGTAGAAGGCGGCGCTCTTGTCGAGATCCGTGACGTCGAGCACGGCATGGCTGCAGCGGATGATGTTGAACGGCGGATCGAAAACGTGCGTTGGAACGGGCATCGGTGTTTCCCCTCAATTCTATCGTCATTCCGGGGCTCGCGAAGCGAGAACCCGGAATCTCGAGGTTCCGGGTTCGATGCTGCGCATCGCCCCGGAACGACGGCTGGCTAAATTCCCAGTTTCTGAATCTTGTGCGTCCCGCGCGCGAGCGAGACGTGCTTGGTTTCCATGTAGAAGTCGAACGAGTAGTCGCCGCCGTCGCGGCCGATGCCGGACGACTTCATGCCGCCGAACGGGGTCGGCAGATGGCGGACGTTCTCCGAATTGAGCCAGATCATGCCGGCTTCCAGCGCATCCGCCACGCGCAGCGCGCGGCCCATGTCGCCGGTCCAGACATAGCCGGTCAGGCCGTACTGCACGCCGTTGGCGATCTCGATCGCCTCTCGCTCGTCCTTGAACGGGATCACGGTCAGGAACGGGCCGAACACCTCCTCCTGCGCGACCCGCATCTTGGCGTTCGCGCCGGTCACCAGCGTCGGCTGCACATAGTGGCCGCCGCCGGGACCGTCATGCGGCTTGCCGCCGACCGCGATCGTGGCGCCGTCGTTCTTGGCGACGTCGAAATAGCTGCACACCTTGGCGAGATGCCGCTCATGGATCAGCGGCCCGATCTCGGTGGCGGGATCGAGGGGGTGGCCAACCTTGAGCGCCTTGACGCGCGCGGTCAGCTTCTCGATGAACTTGCCGGCGACGCTCTCCTGAACCAGCAGCCGGCTCGACGACGTGCAGCGCTCGCCATTGAGCGAGTAGATCATGAACACGACGGCATCGAGCGCGCGATCGAGATCGGCGTCGTCGAACACGATCACCGGGTTCTTGCCGCCGAGCTCGAAATGCACGCGCTTCAAGGTCGGCGCGCCCTGCGCCATGATCGCTGAGCCCGTAGCGCTCTCGCCGACGAAGCCGATCGCCTTGATGGCGGGGTGCTCGGTCAGCGCCTTGCCGGCCTCTTCGCCGAATCCATGCACGGTGTTGAGCACGCCGTCGGGGATGCCGGCCTGTTTTGCGAGTTTGACCAGCAGATCGGCGGTGACGGGCGACCATTCCGCCGGCTTGTGCACCACGGTGCAGCCGGCGGCGAGCGCCGGCGCGATCTTCCAGGTCGAGAGCATGAACGGCGTATTCCACGGCGTGATCACGCCGACCGGGCCGATCGGCACGCGGGTCGAGATGTTCCAGTGCTCGTCCGAAGGCGTGTTGAGGCCGTCGCGGGCCTCGCCGCATTTGTCGGCGAAGAAGCGGAAATTCTCAGCGGCGCGGATCGCGGCCTTGGCCATGAAGCGGTGCGCCTGGCCGGTGTCGATGCATTCGAGCACGGCGATGTCGTCGGCGCGTGCCTCGATCGCATCGGCGACGCGATGCAGCAGTTTGCGCCGCTGCGCCGCCGGCATGTCGCGCCAGGCCTTGAAGGCCTTGGACGCCGCGGTTGCGGCACGGTCGATATCCTCGGCATTGCCGCGTGCGACCGTCGCCAGCACCGTGCCGTCAATCGGCGATCTCGTCTCGAAGGTCTGGCCGGAGGCCGCCGGCACGATCTTGCCGTCGATCACATGGCCGATGCCTTCGGCTTTCAAGCTTGCAAGCAGTGGGCCGGCGCGATCGCGGTTGGCCTGGAACACGTCGGCTGGCGATTTCGCTGTCGCTTTATCCATTGACCGTCTCCACCTTCAGTGCGTCGTGGATGTTGTTGCGTTTCCAGCTGGTTTCCTTGTCGTTGATCTGCATGTCGAACGACAACGCGAATTTGCTGTTGGCGAAGACCGGATCGAGATGAGCCGATAGCGCCTTGAAGATGTGCTCGCCGGCCTTCTTGCGGGTGGCGAGATCGCGGCCTGCGCCGAGCCGCAGCACCATGTCGAGGAAGCCGTAATTCTTGCGGCCGTCGGCGATCGCATAGTGCTCGCATCTGACGGCACGGACGCGGATGCCGCCGAGCGGGAAGATGCCGGTCTCGACCGCGGCCTTGCGGACCAGTTCGACCGTCGCGCTCATGTCGACGAGATCGTCGAGATTGGCGGAGTATTCAAGCGTGAAATGCGGCATGCAGCGCTCCTGCTGAAGGCGTCAGGCGAAGTAGCAGCTTACGGAACCGTACGGTCCGTAGTCGGCCTGGATGGTGTCGCCTTTGCGGGTCTCGATCGGACGGATGAAGGAGCCCGCCAGCACGACCTGGCCGGCCTCCAGCGCCAGCCCGTTCGGCGCGATCTTGTTGGCGAGCCACGCCACCGCGGTCGCCGGATGATTCAACACGCCGGCGGCCAGACCGGTTTCCTCGAGCTGGCCATTTCGGAAGCACAGCGCGCCGATCCAGCGCAGGTCGGCTTCCAGCGGGCGGATCGGCCGGCCGCCGAGCACGATACCGGCATTGGCGGCGTTGTCGGCGATGGTGTCGAAGATCTTCCGCGTCGCCTTGGTCTCGGGATCGACGCGCTCGACCCTGGTATCCAGGATCTCCAGCGCCGGTACCACAAAATCGGTGGCGTTCAGCACATCGAACAGCGTGCAGTTCGGCCCGGCCAGACGATGCTTCATCACGAAGGCAAGCTCGGCCTCGACGCGGGTGGCGATGAAGCGGTCGGTCGGGACCAGGCCGCCATCGGCGAAGAACATGTCGTCGAGCAGGATTCCGGAATCGGGCTCGTCGATATTGAGCGCGCTCTGCATCGCCTTCGAGGTCAGGCCGATCTTGTGACCCTTGACGACGCGGCCCTGCGCCACCTTCATCTCGACCCAGGCCTTCTGAATCGCGTAGGCGTCTTCGAGGGTGATGCGGGGGTATTCCAGCGAGAGCTGGCGGATTTGCTTGCGGGTCTTTTCCGCGCCGTCGAGCCGTTCGGCGGCAGCGCGGATATCGTCCTTGGAGAGGGCCATGCGTGCTACACAAAAGTGGATGTCGGGAAATGATTAACATGTTAAATGAATTCCCGCAAACTGAATCGGGGCATGCTGCGACGCAAAATTTCGTTGCGCAGGATTAGGTAATGGCGCGCAAAAATTCGAACGACATTCGGCCCGGGCAGGGCGACGACGCGGCGGCGCGACGGACCCCGATGCGCGAGTTCTCGCGCTCGCTGCCGATGTCGCTGCTTCGCGCCCGCGAGGCGGTGATGCGGCAATTCCGTCCGTCGCTGCGCAATCACGGGCTGACCGAGCAGCAATGGCGAATCCTGCGCGCACTCACCGCGGTCGACGAGATCGAGGTCACCGAGCTCGCCCGCATGGCGTTTCTGCTTGGCCCGAGCCTGTCGCGAATCCTGCGCGATCTCGAGGGCCGCGCGTTGATCGAGCGCAAGGCGGCTGAGAACGACGCGCGGCGCGCGGTGGTCTCGATCTCCGCGAAGGGGTTGAAGCTGATCGAGGCGGTGGCGCCGACGTCGGAGACGATCTATGCCGAGATCACCCGGCGCTTCGGGGCGCGCAAGCTTGCCGAATTGCAGGAGATGCTGGGCGCGCTCGAAGCGAGCCTGGCCGGAATGGGCTCGGCCGATGACGCCGAAATCGAGGCTGACGAGTAGCTGCGATCATGCGCGGCATTCGCCCTCAGGCCATGTAGGGCACGCGCGAAATCACGTTGATGGCGCGGAATTCGGCAATCCAGCCCGCGACCTTCGAGTGGGACCATTCGATATGGCGGCGCAAGATGGCTGCCGCCGCGTCGCCGTCCCGCGCGCGCAAGGCCTCGATGATCACCAGATGCTCGTCCATGAAGGAATCGATCTGCGGCGCGGTCAGGGCGACCTGGATGTGCTTGCCGATCACGAACGCGCAGTGGGTGCGCTTGAGCGCTTCGATCATCTCGCGATTGGCGCCGTAACCCAGGCAGCGGATATGGAGGTCGCCTTCGATCTCATCGAGTTCGCCGACGCCGACGCGGTCGCGGTGCTGGATTCCCTCGCGCAGCCGCTCCGCCATGCGGTCGAGCAGGGCGGCAGGAATCGTCGCCGTCGCGGATTTGAGGAGCAGCGGCTCGAGCGTTGCGCGCACCTCGAAGATGTCGCGGAGGCGGTCCTCGTCCAACGGCACCACGTACCAGTGCGCCTTGGCGCCCTTCTCGAGGATGCCGATCGCCTGCGCGCGCAGCAGCAGGTTGCGCGCCACCGTGCGCCCCACCCGGAAATGCCGCGCCAATGCGAGCTCGCTGACGCGGAAGCGTCCGAACAGCGACCGGTAAATGATCTCACGTTCGAGCTTGTAGTAGAGCGTATCCCAGGCGTCGCTGCGCACGGCATCGACGGGGCCGTCGGTCAGCCCAAACATTTCCGGTGTGATCGGGACGCGCCGAGGGTCGACCTTGCGCTTGCCGGCGATGACGCCGCGACCGTCGAACCGCCGCACCAGGCCGATATGCTCGAGCTGTTCGAAAGCCTGCCGCACCGGAGAGCGGCTGGAGCCGAACAAGGTCGCGATCGCCGATTCGGAAAGAACCGTGCCAGGTGGCACGTCACCGGCGCGGATGTGCTTTGCCAATGCGCTCTTGATCAGCGCGTAGGCCGGCTGTTTTCGTCTGGTCTGCGATTTCGCTCGTGGAATCGACATGGAATGGCTGCCCGCTGGCCACACTATCACGTGATCGCGTCATGGTCGCTCGTAGCAGGCATTTACGCACCTCTGCCAGCGAACTTTTGACTATTGCGTGCAATGTGCAATCATGTTTAGCTGGGTCAAACGCCAGATTGATGGTCGCCGTTGCACGGCTTGTGCGCTGCAGCGGTGCTCACGTTTGCTCGTCGCGCCGTTTGATGGCTGCGGACGGGTCGACAGATCGACGCGTCAGCTCGTCTCAACGCAGCCGACAGCAAGTTCGGCGCATCACAGGGAGGATGGAATGAAACTGACGAGACGTGAGTTTTCCGCTGGCTTGGCGGCAGGTCTCGCTGCACCCGCGCTGATGCGCAGCGCTTGGGCGCAGGGTGCGACCATCAAGATCGGCATGTGCGTGCCGGTGACCGGACCCGCTGCGGAGCAGGGGCTGTGGGCCCAGAATGGCGCCAAGTTGGCACTGGCCGCGGTCAACAAGGCCGGCGGCGTGCTCGGCAAGCAGGTCGAGCTCGTCATCGAGGACGATCAGACCACCAATCCGGGCATCGTGCTGGCATTCTCCAAGCTCGCCGCGCAATCCGACATCGTTGCCTTCCTCGGCTCGATCCGCTCGACCCAGGTGCAGGCGATGGCGCCCGACGTGATCAAGGTCGGCAAGCCGGTGATGATCGGCGGCACCAATCCCGATCTCACCCATTCCGGCAATCCCTGGCTGTTCCGTTTCCGTCCGAACGACAATTATTCCGGCCGGGTGATCGCCGACTTCGGCGTCAACACGCTCGGCAAGAAGAAATGGGCGATCGTGCATTCCACCGACGCCTTCGGCACCGCGGGCGGCAAGGCACTCTCGGAAGCGCTGACCAAGCTCGGCGCGCCGCCGGTGCTCGACCAGGGTTACGCCAACCAGAGCCAGGACTTCACGCCGGTCGTGCTGGCCGTGAAGCAGTCCGGCGCTGACGTGCTCGGCACCTACTTCACCTTCGAGAACGATCTCGGCATCTTTGCCCGGCAGCTGCGCCAGCTCGGCGTCAACATTCCCTGGATCGGCTCGCCCTCGGTGGTGGCGGTCTCCTCGACCAAGCTTGCCGGCCCCGCGCTGTTCAACACCTACGGCGTCGCCGACTTCGCCGAAGATTCGAGCGATGCCGCGAAGGCGTTCGGCAAGGCCTATCGCGATGCCTACAAGACCGCGCCCGACAACCAGAGCGCCTGGCCGTACGATGCGATCACCATCCTGTCGGCGGCAATCAACAAGGCGGGCTCGACCGATCCGAACAAGATCCGCGACGCCATCCTTGCGACGCAGAAATTCGCCGGCGCCGAGGGTGAATACAACTTCGACAAGAACGGCGACGGTCTGCACGGCTACAACGTCGTGAAGAACGACAAGGGCAAGATCGTCTACGACAAGCATATCGACTTCAACGATTGATAGCGGTTCGGCCTCTCCGGGCCACCTCGGAGAGGCCGTTCGTTCGCGACACAATTCTCAGATCGAGCGCTCGTCATGGATCTCGTCCTCCAACTGCTTTTTACCGGAATCGGCATCGGCGCGGTCTACGCGCTGGTCGCGCTCGGTTTCGTGCTGATCTTCCGTGCCACCAACGTGGTGAACTTCGCGCAAGGCGAGTTCTCGATGGTCGCCGCCTATCTGATGGTGGTGTTCTCGGTCGATCTCGGCTGGCCTTACTGGCTGTCGTTCCTGATCGCGCTCGCCGGCATGGCGTTGTTCGGCGTCATCTTCAATCTCGGCGTCTATTATCCGCTGCGCAATCGTACCTATCTGCCCGTGATCATCGCCACCATTGGCGCCTCGATCCTGCTGTCGAACTCGGTGCTTGCGATCTATGGCCCGCAGCCGCAGGTGCTGCAGGGCTGGTTCGATACGCCCGGCATCCAGCTCGGCCCGGTCTATCTCGACAGCCAGTATCTTTTGATCATCGGCGTCACGATCCTCCTGGTGCTGTTCAATTTCTGGTTCTTCGAGAAGACGCTGCTCGGCAAGAAGCTGCAGGCGACCTCGCAGGACAAGGAAATGGCCTCGCTGCTCGGCATTTCCGTTTCCACCATGATCATGATCACCTTCATCTATTCGGCCGTGCTCGGCGGTCTCGCCGGCATCCTTGTGGCGCCGGTGCTGTTCGTCTCGATCCAGATGGGCTCGACGATTGCGCTGAAGGCGTTTGCCGCGACCATCATCGGTGGCTTCGGTGACGTTGCCGGCGCTATCGTCGGTGGCCTCGCGCTCGGCGTCATCGAGACGTTCGGCGCCGCCTATATTTCAGTGCCGTACAAGGACGGCTTTGCCTTCCTGGTGCTGATCGCTTTCCTGGTGTTCCGGCCGCAGGGCATCTTCGGCGAACGTGTCGCGGAGAAAGCATGAGCGCCACCGACAACATGATCCCCGCGCCGGCCGTGCGCTCGAAGCCGCTGATCATCCGTCATCTGCCGTATTTCATCGGCGCCGCGGTGCTGGTGGCGCTCGCCGCCGGCATGCGGTTCGACGGTTACATCCTCAACATCCTGCTGCAGGCCACGACCTTCTCGATCGCGGTGTTCGGGCTGTCGGTCGTGCTCGGCCTGTGCGGCCAGATCAACCTGGCGCAGGCCGCGTTCTTCGGCTTCGGCGCCTATGTGGTCGGGCTCGGCACCGCGGACCTGCACCTGAACTTCTGGCTCTGCCTGGTTGGCGCATGCGCGATCACGCTGATCGCCGGCGCGTTCCTCGGCATGTCGACGCTCAGATTGGGCGGGCACTACCTTGCGATGGTGACGATCTCGTTCCAGCAGATCGTGACGCTGGTGATGATCAATGCCATCGGCGTGACCCACGGGCCGGACGGCGTCGCCAACATTCGCCGGCCGGAGCTGTTCCAGTCCTCGCAGAGCTATCTGGCCTTCTGCGTCGCGATGCTCGCGATCGTCGGTTACCTGGTCTGGCATCTACCGGACACCAAGCTTGGCCGCGCCATGCGCGCGGTGCGCGACAACGAGCTTGCGGCCGGCGTCAACGGCATCGACGTGTTCCGCACCAAGATCTACGCGTTCGGCCTCTGCGCGTTGCTCGGCGGTCTGGCCGGTGGCCTGTTCGCCGGCGGCTTCGCCTATGTCAGCCCGGACCAGTTCTCGTTCGCGGAATCGATCGTGTTCCTGACCATGTCGCTGCTCGGCGGCGTGGCCTCGCCGATCGGCTCGGTGATCGGCACGGGCCTCTTGATCCTGATCCCGGAATGGCTGCGCTTCCTGAAGAGCGTGCCGGGACTTTATCTGGCGATCTACGGCCTGTTCGTGATCCTGATCATCCGCTTCATGCCCGACGGTATCTGGGGTTTTGTGTCGGACGCATTCACGCGTTGGCGTGCGCACACCAAGGCGCCGCCGGCCGCGGCGGCCTTGCAGCTCAAGCCGGCGACGTCAGGCGGCGACATCGTGCTCGAAGTGACCGGGCTCTCGAAGCATTTCGGCGGCCTCAAGGCGGTCGACGGCGTCGATATCGCGGTGAAGCGCGGCAGCGTGCATGCGCTGATCGGACCCAACGGCTCCGGCAAGACCACGACGCTGAACGTGCTGTCCGGTCTCTACAAGGCGACCGCGGGCAGGATCGTGCTCGACGGCACCGACATCACCAACATGGCGCCGCACCAGCGCACGGCGGCCGGCCTCGGACGCACCTTCCAGAACATCCGCCTGTTCCGTTCGATGACCGCGCTGGAGAATGTCGAGATCGGCGCCGAGCGTCCCGGCAACACCATGATCGGGAAGGGCGAGGACGCGCTGACCGAGCGCGCGATGGAGGCGCTGACCTTCGTCGGCCTCGGCAACCGCGCCAACGAATTGATCTCGAGCTTCTCCTACGGCCACCAGCGCCTGATCGAGATCGCGCGGGCGCTGGCGTCGAACCCGACGCTGCTGCTGCTCGACGAGCCGGCCGCCGGTCTCAACTCGACCGAGAAGCTGGAGTTGCATGAGCTGCTGAAGCGCATCGCTGCCCAGGGCCTCACCATCCTGATCATCGATCACGACATGACGCTGGTGTCGGAAGCCGCCCAGCACATCACCGTGCTGAACTTCGGACGCCGCATCGCGGACGGCGAGTCGATGGCGGTGCTGCGCCATCCCGACGTCGTCTCCGCCTATCTCGGGAGCGAATGATGCCGCTGCTCGAAATCCGTAATCTCGTGGTCCGCTACGGCGAGATCGAGGCGCTGCGCGGCATCACCATCGCCGTGGAGCAGGGCCAGGTGGTCACGCTGCTCGGCGCCAACGGCGCCGGCAAGTCGACCACGCTGCGCGCGATCTCAGGCCTCGCCAAGCCCGCCTCAGGCGACATTATGTTCGACGGCCACTCGATCGCCGGCCTCGGGCCGGAAGCGATCGTCCGGCTCGGCATCTCGCATGTGCCGGAAGGCCGCCGCGTGTTTCCGGGCCTCACCGTGAAAGAAAACATCATGCTCGGCGCGTCGAACCGGAAGGTGCCGGCGTCGCAGATCTCGCGCGAGGCCGACGCGATGTTCGACCTATTTCCGGACATCCGCGCCTTTTCCAACGCGCTCGGCTGGACGCTGTCCGGCGGCCAGCTGCAGATGGTCGCGGTGGCGCGCGGCCTGATGGCCAAGCCGCGGCTGCTGCTGCTCGACGAACCGTCGCTCGGGCTGGCGCCCGTAATCGTGCAGGCGGTGTTCCGCATCATTTCGCAGATCAGGAAGGACACCACGGTCTTGCTCGTCGAGCAAAATGCGCGCATGGGACTTTCGGTCGCCGATCATGGCTTCGTCCTGGAAACGGGGCGGATTGTGCTGGGCGGCAAGCCCGACGAATTGTGGGGCAATGAAGCCATCGCCGCGGCCTATCTCGGCGGCCACGCCAAGACCCACGCCTGACAACGTCCCGTGCTTTACTGAGCGAGCTGGTTTTTCATGGTCACCATCAAGGTCGATAACCTCATCAACTTCGTCTCCGAGGTGTTTTCCCATTCGGAGTCCTCTCCGGAAGAGGCGAAGCGCATCGCGACCTACCTGACGACAGCGAACCTCACCGGGCATGACAGCCACGGCGTGATCCGTGTGCCCGTCTATGTCAGGTGGAAGAAGATGGGCTCGATCGTGCCGAACCAGACTCCCGAGGTGGTGGTCGACACGCCGTCGCTCGCGGTGGTCGACGGCAAGTTCGGGTATGGCCAGACCGTCACGCCGGTTGCGGTCAGACTCGGCATCGAGAAGTGTAAGAAGGCGGGGCTCGCCGCGGTCGCGCTGCGCAACTCCGGTCATCTCGGCCGCGTCGGCGACTGGGCCGAGATGGCCGCCGCCGAAGGTCTTGTTTCAATTCATTTCGTGACCGCGGCCGGCTCGCTGCTGGTTGCACCTTACGGCGGCGTCGAGAAGCGCCTGTCCACGGCGCCGTATTGCGTCGGCATTCCGCGCCAGGGCCAGGATCCGATCGTGCTCGATTTTGCGACCTCGGTTGTCGCTGAGGGCAAGTGCTTGGTGGCAAGCCGCGGCGGCAAGAAGCTGCCGATCGGCGCGCTCGTCGATGCCGACGGCACGCTGAGCGAGGATCCGCACGTGCTGTATGGGCCGTACACGCCGGACGGACCGCGCGACCACACCAAGGGAACTGGCGCGATCCGCGCCTTCGGCGATCACAAGGGCTCGGGTCTCGCCTTCATCTGCGAACTGCTCGGTGGCGCGTTGACCGGCACCGGCGCGACGTCGTCGGACCGGCGCTTCGCCAACGGCATGATGGCGTTCTACATCGACCCCAAGGTGATCGACACCAGCAATTTCTTCGACGACGAAATCACCCGCTACACCGATTTCATCCGCGCCACCAAGCCGATCGCGGGCACGGAGTCCGTGCTGGTTCCGGGCGATCCCGAGCGGAAAACCCGTGCCGATCGCACCAGGAACGGCATCCCCTTGCCTGACGACACCTGGGCGGCGATAGTGAATACCGCGCGCGAAGTCGGCGTCAGCGAAGTTTCTATCCAGCGGGCGACCAGCTGAAAGCTCGTCCCCCCAATAAACCGCAAAGGGAAACGCGATCAATGGCAAACAAGGTCAAGCAAGTCTGGGCATCGGGCAAGGCGGTGGTGAACGCGTGGCTCGCGATCCCCTCGGGATTCTCCGCCGAAGTGATTGCGCAATGCGGCTTCGACAGCGTCACCGTCGACATGCAGCACGGTGTGCAAGATTATCAGTCGATGGTGCAGTGCTTTCAGTCGATGCACGCCCATCCGGTGACGCCGATGGTCCGCGTGCCCTGGAATGAGCCCGGCATCATCGGCAAGGTGCTGGACGGCGGCGCCTATGGCGTGATCTGCCCGATGGTCAACACACCGCAGGAAGCCAAGAACCTCGTCTCCTACGCCAAATATCCACCGAAGGGCGTGCGCTCCAACGGCCCGATCCGCGCCGGCATGTACGGCTCGGCCGGCACCTATCAGCAGACCGCCAACGACGAGATCGTGCTGCTGCCGATGATGGAGACCAAGACCGCGGTCGAGAACATGGAAGCGATCCTCGATGTCGAAGGCATCGACGGCGTCTATATCGGCCCGTCCGATCTCGGCTTCTCCTACGGCCTGGTGCCGAAGCTCGATCGCGACGAGCCGGAGATCCTCAAGATCTACGAGAAGATCATCAAGGAGTGCGGCAAGCGTGGCCTCAATCCGGGCATCCACTGCTCGGGCGCCGAGGGCGCGGTGCGCGCGATCAACATGGGCTTCAAGCTCGTGACGCTGTCGAACGAGGTCGGCCTGATGCAGGTCTACGCCAAGATGCAGGTCAACGCGACCCGCGAGAAGTCCGGCGGCAAGGCGTAAGTTCTGTCCGCGATGTTAGCTCTGCTCCCTCGCCCCGCTTTTGCGGGGTGTAATTGGCAATGTGCCTCGCGCCTCACCCGAATTCTCGCTGTGCGAGAATTCGACCTCTCCCCGTAAAGGACGGGGAGAGGTGACTAAGTCCAAAGGAGAACTCCCATGGCCTCGGCACAAGTGATCCGCCTGCACGCCGACGACAGCGTCCTGATCGCGCGCGCGAGCCTGCCGCCGGGGCTTGAGGTGACTGAGGGCGTCACGACGGTCGATCGGATCCCCGCGGGCCACAAGGTCGCGATCAAGCCGATCGAGCAAGGCGAGCCGATCCGGCGCTACGGCCAGATCATCGGCTTTGCGACCCAGCCGATCGCGCCCGGCCAGCACGTACATACGCAGAACTGCGGCATGGGTGATTTCGCCAAGGACTATGCCTATGGCGTCGACGTCAAGCCGGTGCCGAACTTCGATCTGCCGGCGACGTTCGAAGGCATCCGCCGCGCCGACGGCCGCGTCGCGACCCGCAACTATATCGGCATCCTCACCTCGGTGAATTGCAGCGCCCATGTCGCCGGCATCGTGGCCGACATGTTCAAGAAGAATCCGTTCACCGGCGACAATCCGCTCGCCGATTACCCGAATGTCGACGGCGTCGTCGCGCTGACCCACAAGACCGGCTGCGGCATGACCCAGGACGAGCCCTTGGCGCTGCTCCGCCGCACGCTCGGCGGCTATGCGCGGCACGTCAATTTCTCCAACGTCATCGTGCTCGGCCTCGGCTGCGAGGTGAACCAGATCGGCGGCCTGATGCAGGAGCAGAAGCTCGCCGGTCGTCTGCGCGCGATGGACATCCAGGAGGTCGGCGGCACCCGCAAGACGGTGGAAGCCGGCGTTGCCTTCGTGAAGGAGGCTCTCGCCGATGCCAACAAGGTCAAGCGCGAAGCGGTGCCGGCGAGCGAGCTCACCGTGGCGCTGCAATGCGGCGGCTCGGATGGTTACTCCGGCGTATCTGCCAATCCGGCGCTCGGCGCGGCGAGCGATTTGCTGGTCCGTCACGGCGGCACCGTGATCCTCTCGGAGACGCCCGAGACCTATGGCGCCGAGCATCTGTTGACTCGCCGCGCCGTCAGCCGCGAAGTCGGCGAGAAGCTGGTCGGCCTGATGCGCTGGTGGGAGGAGTACACCCAGCGTGAGGGCGCTGAAATGAACGCCAATCCGAGCCCCGGCAACAAGGCCGGCGGTCTCACCACCATCCTGGAGAAGTCGCTGGGCGCGATGGCCAAGGCCGGCAGCACCAATCTCGTCGACGTCCTGAACTACGCCGAGCCCGTCACCAAGAAGGGCTTTGTGTTCATGGACACGCCCGGCTACGACCCGGTCGCCGCGACCGGGCAGGTCGCGGGCGGCGCCAACCTCGTCTGCTTCACCACCGGCCGCGGCAGCGTGTTCGGCTGCAAGCCCGCGCCGTCGATCAAGCTCGCCACCAACACGCCGATGTACAAGCGGATGGAAGACGACATGGACGTCAACTGCGGCACCATCCTCGACGGCGAGGAGAGCGTGCAGGAATGCGGCCAGCGCATCTTCGACCTCATCCTCAAGACCGCCTCGGGCCAGCCGACCAAGAGCGAGAGCTTTGACTTCGGCGGCGCCGAATTCGCGCCGTGGGTGCTCGGCGCGACGATGTAGAATTGGGCCACGATCTAGCCTTACACTCCGCCGTCGTCCCTGCTTTCGTGTTTGGTCCCTGCAGATTGGTTGGATGGAATCGGTGTAGAACGAGGCGTGGCCTTTGTTAGGGAGCGCCTCGTGTCATGGAACTGAGCTTGCACGCGAACGCCACGACGACGCCGAAGACACGTGCCTACATCCAGCGCAGCCGGAAGTCGGTCGCTCAGTTGGCGGCCGAATTGGGGGTCAGCGAGACCACGATTTATCGCTGGCGCAGCCGCACGACGGTCGAAGACCGCTCGCACCGGCCGAAGAACCTCACGACCAGCCTCTCCGCGGTTGAAGAAAGGGCCGTTTGTGAACTGCGGACGTCGCTCCAATTGCCGCTGGACGACATCGTTGAGGTGATGCGGCGATGCATCAACGCCAAGCTGTCCCGTAGTGCCATTCACCGCTGCCTGCAGCGCAATGGCATCAGCCGGCTTGCCAAGCCTGACAAGCCCAAAGCCGGCGTCTTCGAGAATGCCAGTATCGGCTTCATCCATATCGACGTGAAGTATCTGCCGGCACTGCAGCGCCGCACCAGCTATGCCTTTGTCGCCATCGACCGAGCCACCCGCTACGTCTTTGTCGAGGTCCATTCCAAGCGGGACGGGGCCACCGCGACCGGTTTCCTTAAGCGCTTCCTGGCTGATTTTCCGCACCAGGTTCACACTATCCTCACCGGCAACGGTGCCGAGTTCACCGACCGCTTCGCCGTCGACAAGAAGAACAAGCCGCCCGGGAAGCCTTCCGGCGACCACCCCTTTGATCAACTCTGCCGACAGTGCGGCATCCAGCATCGCCTGACCAAGCCCTACCATCCGCAGACCAACGGACTCGTCGAACGTTTCAACCGGCGCATCGCCGAAGCCATTGGCCGCGAAACAAAGCGTGGCAGCGCCCGGCGGACCTTCATCGATCACGCCGATCGAGACACCTTCATCGCCAAATTCGTCCACGACTACAATCGAACCAGGCTCAAATGCCTCCGCTACCAGGCCCCAATGCGGGCCCTCGCCAATCATACGGGACCAAACACGTAGGCGGGGACCCATAACCACCGGCTGTGGTTATGTGGAAGGTGTCTGCCACCGTCTTTCATCGATAGATCACGCGGTATGGGTCCCTGGTTTCGCAGGGACGACAAGGAAGTACGTTGGCGAATGAAGCTTCCCGGATTACGCTGCCCTCCATCCGGGCTACGGATGGGGCGGAGGAAGCATGCGCGCGCGTCGGTTGGAAATTGCTGGATGCATCGCATTTCTCGCCGCTTTGAGTCTCGGCGTCGGTTCGGCTGACGCCGCAACCATAGTCGCGCTTGGCGCGAGCAATACCTACGGCAAGGGCGTGGCGCGCAACCAGGCCTATCCCGCGCAGCTCGAAGCGATCTTGCGAGCGAAGGGATTGAGCGTCCGCATCGTGAATGCCGGCATCAATGGCGACACTACGGAAGGGATGCTGCAACGCCTGGACCGCGCCGTCCCGAACGGGACCCGTGCGGTGATCTTGCAGCCGGGCGGCAATGACCGGCGCAAGGGCAGCCCTGACCGGACCGCGGATATTCAAAGTCGGCTCAGCGCCCGTGGCATCGCGGTGATCATGCTCCCTAATGGGATGCTGGGTGGACTCCCCCATCAGCCCGATGGTGTGCATTTGACCCCCGAGGGCTATCACATGCTCGCCGAGCAGCTTGCTTCGCAGGTATCCGGCGCGATCGGCCGCTAGCCATCGCGTAGCCCGGATGAAGCCACGGGTCGCGCGAATGCGCGCCCGAGGACAGGCTCCGCGCAATCCGGGACTCTTCCTGCGGATGAAGACCCCGGATTTCGCTTCGCTCCATCCGGGCTACGGATCGCGCCCTTACCTTGGGCACCCCGTGCCCGTTGTTAGTGCTTGATGTCGACCGGCAGCAGTGTTCTGCTCAAAAAAGCTGCTGGAGCCCTCGGTCCGTGTCGATATCATTCGCACTGCATCACGTCACGCACTACAAATACGACCGGCCGATCGATCTCGGGCCCCAGACCATTCGGCTTCGGCCGGCGCCGCATACGCGCACGCCGATCACGAGCTATTCGCTCAAGGTCTCGCCCGCCAACCACTTCGTGAACTGGCAACAGGACCCGCAGGGCAACTGGCTGGCGCGCTACGTCTTTCCCGAGAAGACCACCGAGCTCAAGGTCGAGGTCGATTTCACCGCTGACATGACGGTGGTCAATCCGTTCGACTTCTTCGTCGAGCCCTATGCCAACAGCTTTCCGTTCGAATATCCCGGCGATCTCAAGACCGAGCTCGCGTCCTATCTCGAGACCGATGAGCCCGAGCCACTGCTCGCGGCTTACCTGAAGGAGATTCCGCGCCAGGCCGACAGCACCGTCAACTTCCTGGTCGAGCTGAACGCGCAGCTACAGAAAAAGATCAGCTACGTCATCCGCATGGAGGCCGGCATCCAGACGCCGGAGGAGACGCTGGCCGCGGGCTCCGGCTCCTGCCGCGACTCGGCGTGGCTCTTGATCCAGACGCTGCGCCACCTCGGGCTCGCCGCGCGTTTCGTCTCCGGATATCTCATTCAGCTGCGGCCGGACATCGATCCGCTCGAGGGGCCGCGCGAGGTCGAGAGCGATTTCACCGACCTGCACGCCTGGGCCGAGGTCTATCTACCGGGGGCGGGCTGGATCGGTTTCGACGTCACCTCCGGCATGCTGACCGGCGAGGGCCACATCCCGGTCTGTGCCACGCCACACTACCGTTCGGCCGCGCCGGTGACCGGCACCGCAGGCGTTGCCAATGTCGAGTTCGGCTTTGAGATGAGCGTCAGGCGCATCGGCGAGGCGCCGCGCATCACCAAGCCATTCTCCGATGAATCCTGGGCGCGGCTCGACCGGCTCGGCGAGCAGGTCGATGCCGACCTGAGGAAAGACGATGTGCGCCTGACCATGGGCGGCGAGCCGACCTTCGTCTCGGTCGACGATCTGGAATCGCCGGAGTGGAATGTCGCCGCGGTCGGTCCGACCAAGCGCGCGCTCGCCGACGAATTGATCCGCAAGCTGCGCACGCGGTTCGCGCCGGGCGGCCTGCTGCATTACGGCCAGGGCAAATGGTATCCCGGCGAGAGCCTGCCGCGCTGGGCGTTCGGTCTCTACTGGCGCAAGGACGGCAAGCCGATCTGGAAGAATGCCGGGCTGATCGCCGGCATTGAGAATTCGCGCAGGGCCGAGATCGCGGAGGCCCAGCGTTTCGTCGAAGTAACAGCAACCAAGCTTGGTCTCGGCGCCGACTATGCCATGCCGGCTTATGAAGACCCCGCCTTCTGGCTGCAGCGTGAGGCCGGCCTGCCGGCCAATGTCAGCCCGGCGAATTCCAAGCTGACCGATCCGGAAGAGCGCGCCCGGATGGCGCGGGTGTTCGACGAGGGGCTGACCACGCCGAAAGGTTACGTGCTGCCGATCCAGCGCTGGAGCCCGCTCGGCGATCGCGTGCCGGCACGCTGGCGCAGCGAGCGCTGGAAGATCCGGCGCAGTCATCTGTTCCTGTCACCCGGCGACTCCCCGCTGGGCTTGCGGCTTCCGATCGCCTCGCTCGAATATGTGCCGCCGGACGATTATCCCTACGTCGTCGAACGCGATCCGATGGCGCCGCGCGACGTGCTTTCCGACGAGCTGCAGCAAGCCTTGAAGGAGATTCCCGAGCCGCTGCCGGTGCGCACCGCGATGTCGATCGAGGTTCGCGACGGCGTGCTGTGCGCTTTCATGCCGCCGGTCGAGAAGGTCGAGGATTATCTCGACCTGATCGCAGCGATCGAAGCCGCCGCCGAAGAGTTGCAGCTGCAGGTGCACGTCGAGGGTTACGCGCCGCCCTTCGATCCGCGCATCGAGGTGATCAAGGTGACGCCGGATCCCGGCGTGATCGAGATCAACGTGCAGCCGGCGCAGAGTTGGCGCGAGGCCGTCGACATCACGCTCGGCCTCTATGGGGACTCCGCCAAGACGCGGTTAGGGGCCAACCGTTTCCTGATCGACGGCCGCCACACCGGCACCGGCGGCGGCAACCACATCGTGGTCGGCGGCAGCAGGCCGGAGGATTCACCGTTCCTGCGCCGGCCCGATCTGTTGAAGAGCCTCGTGCTGTACTGGCAGCGGCATCCGTCGCTGTCCTACCTGTTTTCCGGGATGTTCATCGGCCCGACCAGCCAGGCGCCGCGCATCGACGAGGCGCGGCATGACGGCCTCTATGAGCTCGAGATCGCGCTGTCGCACGTGCCGCCGCCGGGCATGGACGCGCCGCTGTGGCTGGTCGACCGCTTGTTCCGGCATATCCTGGTCGACATCACCGGCAACACCCATCGCGCCGAGATCTGCATCGACAAGCTCTATTCGCCCGACGGCCCGACCGGCCGGCTCGGCCTCATCGAATTCCGCGCGCTCGAGATGCCGCCCGACCCACGGATGTCGCTGGCGCAGCAACTGTTGATCCGCGCGCTGATCGCAAAGCTGTGGCGGGAGCCGCAGCAGGGCCGGTTCGTGCGCTGGGGCACCGCGCTGCATGACCGCTTCATGCTGCCGCATTTCCTCTGGGAGGATTTTCTCGGCGTGCTCGCCGAGCTCAAGCAATCCGGTTACGACGTCGAGCCGGAATGGTACCAGGCGCAACTTGAATTCCGTTTCCCCGCCTTCGGCCGCGTTCATCATGGTGGCGTCGGTCTCGAACTGCGGCAGGCGCTCGAACCCTGGCATGTGCTGGGCGAGGAGGGCACCTCGGGCGGCACCGTGCGCTACGTCGATTCGTCGGTCGAGCGTCTGCAGGTGAAGGCGACCGGATTCGTCGAGGGGCGCCATGTCATCACCTGCAACGGCAGACGGATGCCGATGACCGAGACCGGCCGTGCCGGCGAGGCGGTCGCCGGTGTTCGTTTCAAGGCCTGGCAGCCGGCCTCCGGCCTGCATCCGACCATTCCCGTGCATGCGCCGCTGACGTTTGACCTGATCGATACCTGGAACGGCCGCTCGCTCGGCGGCTGCGTCTATCATGTCGCCCATCCCGGCGGCCGCAACTACGAGACCAAGCCGGTCAATTCCTACGAGGCCGAGGCGCGGCGGCTGGCGCGCTTCCAGGAGCACGGTCATACCCCCGGCAAGATCGAGACGCCGCCCGAGGAACGCACAATTGAGTTTCCCTTGACCCTCGACTTGCGGACGCCGCTCCTGCACTAATTGTGTCAAGGGGAAGTGGAATGTCCGCATCGGGTGGCCAAGGCAATAGTCAAGGCAGCAGTCAGGAGAGCAGGGCTCGTCCCGGTCAGCGCCGGATGGCGCAGTGGACCCGCGACTATGTCCGGCTGCCCGGCATTCCCGACGAGTATATTGCCGACAACGGCGCGCCGCGGCCGGCTTGGGCGCGCTTTTTCGACGCCTTTGCCGCGCTGTCGCCGGCCGATATCGAGCGCCGCTTCGCCTCCGCCGATCGCCATCTGCATGAGGCCGGCGTCACCTATCGCGCGCCGGGCGACACTTCCGACCGGATCTGGCCGCTCAGCCATCTGCCGCTGATCATCGACGCGGCGGACTGGCGCCAGCTCGCCGCTGGTGTCGCGCAACGCGCGCAGCTTCTGGAGATGGTGCTGGCCGATCTCTACGGCGAAGGCCGCCTCGTTGCCGACGGCGCCATCCCCGCCGCGGCGATCGCCGGCAGCAGCGAGTATCTGCGCGCGGTCAGCGGCATCAAGCCGCCGGGGGGCCGCTATCTGCATCTCTATGCCGCCGACATCGGCCGCGGGCCTGACGGCCGCTGGTGGGTGCTCGGCGATCGCACGCAGGCACCGTCGGGCGCGGGCTACGCGCTGGAAAACCGCCTGGTGCTGTCGCGCGCCTTTTCCAATCTCTACAAGTCGATGAATGTCGAGCGCGTCGCGCCGTTCTTCGAGGCGTTCCGCGATTCGCTGCGCGCCAGCGCCGATCGCGACGAGCCGCGGATCGGCCTGCTGACGCCCGGCGCGTTCAGCGAGACCTACTTCGAGCACGCCACGCTGGCGCGCTATCTCGGTTTCCTGCTGGTCGAGGGCGACGATCTCGCGGTCTCAGGCGATCGCGTCCACATCCGCACCGTCGCCGGGCTGAAGCGGCTCGACGTGCTGCTGCGCCGGGTCGATTCCAACATGCTCGATCCGCTCGAGCTCGACGCGTCCTCCTATCTCGGCGTGCCCGGGCTTGTCGAGGTTCTGCGCAAGGGCGGCGTCGTGGTCGCCAACATGCCGGGCTCCGGCGTGATGGAGGCGAGGGCGCTGCTCGGCTTCCTGCCCAATCTGTGCCGGCGCCTGCTCTCTGAAGACCTGATGATGCCGCACATCGCGACCTGGTGGTGCGGCCAGAAATCCGCGCGCGAGCATGTGCTGTCGCGGCTCGACGAGTTCGCGATCGAAGGCGCCTATGGCCGCGGCGTTGCGGATTTTCCCGGCAACGGACCGGTGCTCCCGGGCGAATTGTCAGCCGTGGACCGCGACCGCCTGAAGGATGCCATCAGCCATCGCGGCATCGATTATGTCGGTCAGGAGCTGGTGCGGCTGTCGACCACGCCGGTATGGGAGAACGGTCGCATCGCGCCGCGTCCGTTCGTGTTGCGGGTGTTCGCGGCGGCGACGCCGAGCGGCTGGACCGTGCTGCCCGGCGGCTTCTGCCGGATTGCCGATCGGGCCGATGCGCGCGCGGTGTCGATGGGCGATGGCGCGGTGTCCGCCGATGTCTGGGTGGTCTCCGACAAGGCGGTTGAGACCTCAACCCTGCTGCCGGCGGTCGACACCGTCCGCATCCGCCGCATCGCCGGCGTACTGCCGAGCCGCGCCGCCGACAATCTGTTCTGGCTCGGCCGCTATCTGGAGCGTGCCGAGGCCACCATCCGGCTGATCCGCGCGCTGTGCACGCCGCTGCGCGATCCTGCGCGCGCGAATTCGAACGGCTCGGCGCCGGCGATGCATTCGGCCGAGCGCATCCAGCGCATGCTGGTCGCCTGGGGCGCGGCCTCGCAGACCGCGCGCGCCAATCTCGCCAAGGTCGCGCTCGAAGCGTTGCAGAGCGAGGAGAAATTCGGCTCGGCGCTGTCGCTGGTGCGATCCGCGCAGCGCACCGCGACCTCGCTCCGCGAGCGGCTGTCGCCGGACGCCTGGCAGGTCATCACCGAGATGGCTGATCGGCTCGCCATCGAGGTTCATGACGATGACGGCGTCGTCAGCGCCGCCGAACTGACCTTGCAGGAGCTCGCAAGCTTCGCCGGCCTCGCGCAGGAAAACATGAACCGCGCCGCCGGCTGGCGCTTCCTCGAGATGGGCCGCCGCGCCGAGCGCGCCGTCAACACCACGCGCTTTGCCCGTCAGTTCGCCTATGACGAAGCCGGTGATGAGGATCTCGACGTTCTGCTCACGCTGGTCGACTGCCAGATCACTTATCGCTCGCGCTATCTGGTGCAGCCGCTGCTCGCACCGGTGCGCGATCTGGCGGTGCTCGACCCCTATAATCCGCGCTCGGTCGCATTCCAGGTCGCGGCGCTGAACGAGCATATTGCCGCGCTGCCGAGCCTGAAGGAGCATGGCCTGATCGAGCGGCCGCAGCGTCTTGCCGTCGCGGTCGAGGCAATGCTCACAACGGCTGAAGCCTCGAGCCTCGACGTCAAGACGCTGTTCGCGCTGGAGCAGGATCTGCTCAACCTCGCCGACGCGATCGGGCTGCATTATTTCCCGCACGGACCGAATGCCAGCCGGCCGGAGAAGCTCACGGGGTTGGCGTGATCTACGACATCCGTCACGTCACGACCTACAGCTACGAGACCCAGGTCAGCTTCGCGCGCTGCTCGCTGCGGCTGGAGCCGGTCACTGGCGACGGGCAGCAGTTGATCTCGCATTCGGTCGAGATCCGTCCGAGGCCCGCGGAACGCACCGCAAGGCGCGACTTCTTCGGCACGCTCACTGAAAGCGTCCTGATCGAGACCGCGCATCGCAGTCTGCGCATCGATGCCCGCTCGCGGGTCTCGGTGGCGCGGCAGCCGCCGGCGCGCGACGCCGCCAGTCCGCCCTGGGAAGACGTGCGTGACAACGCGTTCGAGGCGTTGAGCCTCGATGCGGCCTCGCCGGTCGGCTACGTCTTTGCCAGCGCGCTGGTGCCGGTGCTACGACCCGTGACGGCCTACGCCTCCGCGAGCTTCTTGCCCGGTGGCGGCATCCTCACCGGGGCGGCCGACCTGATGCGCCGCATCCGTAACGACTTCAAATACGATCCCAAGGCGACCGTGATCTCGACGCCGCTTCGCGACGTGTTCGAAAAGCGACATGGCGTGTGCCAGGACTTTGCCCATGTGATGATCGCGGGGCTGCGCGGCCTCGGCCTGCCCGCGGCCTATGTCAGCGGCTATTTGCGCACCATTCCGCCGCCGGGCCGGCCGCGGCTGCAGGGCGCGGACGCCACCCATGCCTGGGTCTCGGTCTGGTGCGGCAGCGCGCTCGGCTGGGTCGGGTTCGACCCGACCAACGATCTGATGGTCGGGAGCGACCATATCATTCTTGCCGTCGGCCGCGACTTCGCCGACGTCTCGCCGGTCGATGGCGTCATCGTTGGTGCGCGCAAGCAAAAGCTCGCCGTTGCGGTTGACGTGCTCCCGGTCGAGTGAGCGAGACTGGCGGGCTGAGCGTTCGACCGCGCCAATGCGGTCGCGATCAGGCGACGTGCCGCTTGCCCGATTTGTCCCACCCGATCGGGCTGACGATTACGCGGTCGCGGCCTTCACGCTTGGCTTGATAGAGCGCAAGGTCCGCGGCCTTGAGCAGATCGCGCGACGTGCGCTCGTGGTCCGGGACGAGGCAGGACAATCCGATGCTGACGGTCGGCAATTCAGGCTCGGATTCCCGCGCAGCCGCCAGCTTGGTGCGAATCCGTTCGGCAATTTCCAGGGCGCCCGTCTTGCCGATGCCCGGCAGCAACACCGAAAACTCCTCGCCGCCATAGCGGGCACCGAGATCAGTTGCACGCTTGGCGCTGCTTGCGATGCACCGTCCCACGGTGGTGAGCACGGCGTCGCCGGCCTGATGCCCGTAGGTGTCGTTGTAGATCTTGAAATGATCGACGTCGATCATCAGAAGCGAGACCGGCGCCTTTGCGCGCATGCCGCGGCGCCATTCGACGTCAAGGGTATCGTCGAGGCGGCGGCGGTTGGCGAGGCCCGTCAGTGCATCCGTGCTCGCGAGGTGCGCGAGCCGGTCTTCCGCAGCGGCCCGCCGTTTGAGAGCGGCCACCAGGTAGAACATCAGGACGATCGAGAAGCCGCAGAGCGCTGCCACCACGCTGCCGATCAGCCAGAGCTGCTGCCACCAGTCGGCATAGATGCCGTCGAGCGCAAGACCCTCGGCGATGAGCAGGCGATTGTGTCCGACCGCCTGGAAAACATAGAGCCGGCTGACATGATCGACGATCGATTTCGTGACGTAGGAGCCGGATTGCCGTGCCGGAAACTGCTTGAAGACCAGAGAGTCCTTGATGCTCTGCCCGATCTTGCTGATGTCGAACGGGGCGCGCATCAGTATGACGCCATCGCTGTTGAACAGCGCCATGCTGTCGCCGAAGCCGAAGTTCAGCTTGCGAAACAGATTGTGGAAATAGCTGAGCCGCATGCTGCCCGCGACCACGCCGGCAAAGGAGCCGTCGTCATTGTTGATGCGGCGGCTGAGGCTGATCAGATATTCGCCGTCAGAGGTAATCCACGGAGCGCTGATGAACAGCCCGCTGTCCGCTCGCGTCTGATGTGCCCGGAAGAAGTCTCGATCGGCGAAATTTGCGGCCCGCGGCGTCACTGACTTGGAATCGAGCGTGACGTCCCCTGCCGCATTCAGCACGAGGATCGAGCCGAGGTCCTTGGCTGTGGCGGCGCGGTCGAACAGCACGACCTGACGAAGCTCCGGGCTGATCTTGCCGAGCTCCGGCAGCTTCACGCCGTCGGCGACGGCCTGGAGCGAGAGGTCATAAAGGTCGATGTTACGGTCGATCTCGCTGGCGATGGAGGCGACGAGGTTGGTCGCACCTTGCTTCGCATGCTGATAGTCCTTGCCCGCCATCTCCCAGAGGATGGATGCGCAGATCGCCGAAAAGCAGAGAACGAGGCCGATCCCGAGCGCGAGGAGCCGTTTGGTCGGCACTGCCTTCGGCTTTGGCAAAAGCCCGTTCATTGCTCGCTTCCACTTCCCCGCGCCCTCGCGCAGCGACGCTTTTCTATGGAGGCATCAAATTGAGAAATGCGACCCGAAGCGGAGGCAATTTGTGTCCGTGCGTTGGGAGAGTCTTAACCATCCGGATTGCCGGGGCCCTGTCGCAGGGCCCTGCCACATCGCCGCTCAGGTTCCGGTCCGCTGCAGGCCGTCGGCCGCGTCGCCGCGCAGATTGCGGAAGAACTGCTCGACCTCGCGCGATAGCGTCTCGGCGGTTGTGGTCAGATCGTTCGAGGCCGCGAGCACCGATTCCGCCGCCTTACTGGTTTGGTCCATATCGTCACGGAGCGAGCCGACATTGGTGACCAGGGTCTCGTTGCCCTGGGCGGCCATCTGGGCATTGGCGGAGATTTCGCGCGTCGCCGCGTCCTGCTGGCCGATCGCGCTCGCGATGTTCGCGGTGACGTTGCTGATCTCGCGCACCGCCTGACCGATCTCGCGCACGGCGGCCACCGAGTTGCGGGTCGAGGCCTGGATCAGGCCCACATTCTCGCTGATCTCGGCGGTTGCCTTCGCTGTCTGGCCGGCCAGCGCCTTGACCTCATGCGCGACGACGGCGAAGCCACGGCCGGCATCGCCGGCGCGGGCGGCTTCGATGGTGGCGTTGAGGGCGAGCAGGTTGGTCTGCTCGGCGATCGCCTGGATCAGGCTCAGCACCCCGTCGATGCGCTGGGTGGTGGCGGCAAGGCCCTCGATCTCGGTGATCGAGCGGTCGGTGCGCGCACCGGCCTGATCGACTGCGCCGGACGACTGCTTGACCTGGCGGCCGATCTCCTCGACCGAGGCGGAGAGTTCTTCGGCTGCGCCCGCCACCGCGGAGACGTTGCTCGAGGCCTGTTCGGTGGCGCCTGCCGCCGCCACCGCGCGGCCGCTGGCGTCCGACGCGACGATTGCGATGGTCTGCGCGGTTTGACGCATCGTCGCGGCGTTGTCGTGCACCACGCGGAGCACCTCGCCGATCGTGCCACGGAACGCTTCGACGAAGGTCTCGATATGCCGGCCGCGCGCGTCGCGCGCCTCGGAATCCTGTACGACCTGCGCGTTGAGGCTGCGATTGCGGTCCATCGCCTCCTGGAAGACCTTGATGGCGCGTGCCAGTGCGCCGATCTCGTCGCCGCGCCCGACATGCGGTACTTCGACATGGTCGGTGCCCTCGGCGACGCGCTTGATCGTCGTGGTGATCTGCGACAGCGGCCGGGCCACCGAGCGGGCGATGATCAGCACGCCGAGTACCACCACAATCAAGGCCGCGGCGCCGAGGCCGGTCAGCACCAGCGCCATCGTGCGGTTGGTGTCGGTCTCCCGCGCCAGCTTCTTGCTGCGCTCGGCATAGACCTTGGAGAGCGCCTCGAGATCCTTGTTCAGCGCGGTGCGCACGTCGCGGTTGGCGTCGTTGTCGCCCCACTCCCGCCCGGCTGCGGCGCCGATCTCGATGCCGCGGCGTACCAGCTCCTTGCGGAAATCGATGAACTGCTCGATGCGCTTCTTGAACACCGCGAACTGGGCGGCGTCGTCGGCCTGCACCAGCGTTTCCCAGTTCTTGACCACGCCGAGAATGCGTTCGTTGAACGCCAGCAGCCCGTCGCCGTATTTCTTCACCGCTGCCGGATCGGTCGACATGTAGATGCCGCGGGATTCCATCACCACGGCGTAGACCAGTGAATTGACCCGCTCGACATTGAGTGCGGCACGGCTTGCGAGGTCGACGGCCTCGGTCAGCTCGGCATTACGCCGCGCATTGTATTCGGACAGGAAGGTGATGGCCGCGGTCAGCGCCGCAATCAGTGCAAACGTCGAGTACAGCCTGGCAGCAAGCGAGAATCGGGATGCCATTGGAGGCCGGGACATGGAGATGGGGAATGTGACGGGGGCGGGCATTGC
>NZ_JADYVV010000080.1:0-43218 GCF_020194035.1 Bradyrhizobium sp. BRP56 | reverse complement strand
CGGACCGAGCTGCCATTGGCCGATAGGCAGGCAATCTCGCATCGGTCGTCCAGAGAGAGCTGCTTGTAAGTCCGCCCCATGGCAACACCTCCTCAAGGAAGTGTTGCACTTCGTTTGTGAACTCAGGAGGCGGCCTAACTCACGACAGCGGCGGCCTTACCGCCACACCGACTTGTCGGCGTCCCAGCGCTGGCCCTTGAACTCCTTGAGCAGCGCGTCGATCGCGCCGTTGTCGTCCCTGGTCTCGCTGCCTTCCTCGTCGCTGCTGGAATCGTCGGACAGATTCAGCTTGGCGCCGGCGCTGTCGTCCGATGTCGAGACGGTGGGGCTCGAGACCCACAGCATCAGCCGGTCAGAGCTTCCGGGCTTGTCGGGCGAGACCAGGGCAGTGACCTCGTAATTCTGGGTGAGGCCGAGTGCCGGGTAAATCGAGCTGGGCCGCTTCAGCACCAGCTTGAGCTTGCCTGTGTTCGCGTTCCACGTCGCCGAGGCGGGCTTTGCGGCAAGCGTCTTCGCCAGCACGCCCGCGATCGCCGATGCCAGCTTGTCCTTGTTGATCTTGTCGCCCTCGCGCCAATCGGCGGCAGCAAAGCGGATGGTGCGGTCCATTTCGACCACGCCGCTGGTCCAGCCGGCAGCGGTCACGCCGGGCGCGGATTTCGCCTTGGCGAGCAGCGCGCCGGCGTGCTCGGGATCGACGGTGAGGTTGATGGTCTGCTCGCCGGAGCGCATCGCATCGCAGGTCACCGCGAGGCTGGAGGTGCCGATCTCGACCGCCTCGCCCTTCAGGCTCTTGAGAAAATCCGCCGCCGCATCGAGCTTCACCCGCACACCGATCGATTCCGGCGAAACGTCGGTGAAATCCTTCGGCTGCGGCGTGATGCCGTCCTCGGTGGCCTGGTTGTCCTGGAATTCCTTCTCGCTGAGATCGGAATTGTCCGTCGAGGCGACCTCGGTCACGGTCTGGCCGATCGTGATCTGGCCGCGGAACTCAAAACCGTCGCCGGTTTGCTTGCGGTTCAGCTTGATGGTGACCGGCTGCTTGTCGGCGACGCTCTGGGCGATGCCGGAAAGCGTCTGGCCGCTGACGGTCAGGTTGGCGACGAAGCGGTCCTTGCGGTCGGAGCTCTTGTCGGCGGGATAGCAGACGTCGAGCACGGCCGCGGTCACGGTCTTGCCCTGGCGGGTTTCCTTCAGGACGACGTCGGCATTGCCGTCCATCAGGCCGTCGATCGAGGTGAAATAGCGCGTCTCGGGGCCATTGGCGGGAGCCGACTTCGATTGCAGCTTCATCTGGGCGAGGGCAGGCGCCGAGGTGACGGCAAGACCGAGCAGCAGGAGCGGGAGCGCGCGCATACGATAAGTCCTCGAAGGGCAGAATCGGTTCCGTCGTAACTAGCAAACCTCCATGTCATTGGCCAAAAAAGAAGGCCGCCTAACGGCGGCCTCGCGCCGCGATCGCGGTCATGTGCGTTCGTCAGGTTCCTCGCCGCCCTCCAGTCGGCCGCGCAGCACCGTCACGACCCGGCTCACGGTTTCGAGGTCCTTCATCGACAGCCCGTCGGCGAGGCCGTTCACCCAGGGCAACTGCAGGCGCATGGCCGCGTCGAAGCTTTGGCGCCCCTTGGCGGTCAGCACGACGAGCTGGGCGCGGCGGTGATGCGGGTTGGTTTCGAAGGCGACGAGCCCGTCCCGTTCGAGGTCGTTGACGATCCGCTGCACGTTCTGTCGGGCAGCGCCGAGGTCGCGCGCCAGCCATGCGACCGGTTGCGGGCGCTCTGTGGCGACGATGGCGCCGAGGATCTGCCAGCGCGCGCTGGTCAGCCCGAGCCCGGCCACCAGCCGGTCGCCTGATGTGAACAGCAGGCTGTTGAGCCTGAACAGGTCAGGAATCAGGGTGCTCAGGGCTTCGCCCGCCGGCGTTCGCTTTGCATTCGGCATTTGTCACCATATAAACGTATTGACATCATAATGTCAATTTCTGTATGTATCCATCAGTACGGAATGACATTATAACACCATATCGAACGGAGCCAACCATGCCGCAGATGCGTCCCCTGGACCCCGCTTTCCCGATCGACCGCCAGCTCGCGGTCGAGGCCAGCAACGTCGTGCTCGTCAACCTCTTCACGCTCGATGCTGCCGACGAGGACACCTTTCTCAAGGCCTGGCAGGACGACGCCGCCATCATGAAGCGGCAGCCGGGCTTCATCTCGACCCAGCTGCACCGCGCGCTCGGCGAGAGCCCGGCCTATCTGAACTACGCGGTCTGGGAATCCACCGCCGCCTTCCGCGCCGCCTTCATGAACCCCGAGTTCAGGGCCAAGCTCTCGGCCTATCCGGCCTCGGCGGTGGCCTCGCCGCACCTGTTCCAGAAGGTGGCGGTGGCTGACATCTGCGTCGCGTAACGGACTGTCAGGCCGTCGCGTCAAGGATCGCTCAGCTGTGCACCAGCATGCCGACCCCGAGCGTGGCGGCAGCGGCCGAAACGATATGTCCAGAAATCGCAGAGGCGCTTTTGGACGATGACCGGCAGAACCGGAAATGACGTAATAGACGCCATAACCCGCGCCGAGGACGACGAACGTCAGCGTTTGCTTGATCCAGAACGTCAAGACGATCGCAAAATCATCGATGCTGTTCGAGGCATAGGTGCCTAACGCGAGCACGGCGCCGATCGCGTAGAACAGCACGAGCGTCAACGTCAGTGATCTGGCGTCGCGGGACATCAGATGATCCTTGCACCTCGATCGTAATCAAACTGCAAAAAAGAAGGCCGCCCGGAGGCGGCCTTCGATCTCGATAGGGATGTGGGAGGCTTAGAAGCCGCCCATGCCGCCCATTCCACCCATGCCGCCGCCGCCCGGCATTGCCGGCGCCGCGTCCTTCGGCAGTTCGGCGACCATTGCCTCGGTGGTCACAAGCAGACCGGCCACGGAGGAGGCGTCCTGCAAGGCGGTGCGCACCACCTTGGCGGGGTCGATGATGCCCTTGTCGACCATGTCGACATAGTCCTCGGTCTGGGCGTCGAAGCCGAAGGTCTCCGACTTGTTCTCGAGGATCTTGCCGACCACGATCGAGCCCTCGACACCGGCGTTCTCCGAGATCTGGCGGACCGGAGCTTCGAGCGCCTTGAGCACGATGTTGATGCCGGCCTGGACGTCGGCATTCGGGTTGGTGAGCCGGCCGACCGCCTTCTTGGCGCGCAGCAGCGCGACGCCGCCGCCCGGCACGATGCCTTCCTGCACCGCGGCGCGGGTCGCGTTCAGCGCGTCCTCGACACGGTCCTTCTTCTCCTTGACCTCGACCTCGGTCGCACCGCCGACCTTGATGACGGCAACGCCGCCGGCGAGCTTGGCGAGGCGCTCCTGCAGCTTCTCACGGTCGTAGTCCGAGGTGGTCTCCTCGATCTGCGCCTTGATCTGGCCAACGCGGGCGTCGATGTCCTTCTTCTTGCCGGCGCCCTTGACGATCGTGGTGTTCTCCTTGTCGATCACGATCTTGCCGGCGCGGCCGAGCATGTTGATCGTGACGCTCTCGAGCTTCATGCCGAGGTCGTCGGAGATCAGCTGACCGCCGGTCAGGATCGCGATGTCCTCCAGCATCGCCTTGCGGCGATCGCCGAAGCCCGGCGCCTTGACGGCGGCGACCTTGAGCCCGCCGCGCAGGCGGTTGACGACCAGGGTCGCCAGCGCCTCGCCCTCGACGTCCTCGGCGAGGATCAAGAGCGGACGGCCCGACTGCACCACGGCTTCCAGCACCGGCAGCATGGACTGCAGGCCGGACAGCTTCTTCTCGTGCAGCAGGATGTAGGCATCCTCGAGCTCGGCGGTCATCTTCTCGGCGTTGGTGATGAAGTAGGGGCTGAGGTAGCCGCGGTCGAACTTCATGCCCTCGACGATGTCGACCTCGGTCTCGAGCGACTTGTTCTCCTCGACGGTGATCACGCCCTCGTTGCCGACCTTCTGCATCGCCTGCGCGATCATCTTGCCGATCGCGGCATCGCCATTGGCCGAGATGGTGCCGACCTGGGCGACTTCGGACGAGGAGGCGACCGGCTTGGCGCGCTTCTCGATGTCCTTGATCACGGCCGCGACCGCGGTGTCGATGCCGCGCTTGAGGTCCATCGGGTTCATGCCGGCGGCGACCGACTTGGCGCCCTCGCGGACGATGGCCTGCGCCAGCACGGTCGCGGTGGTGGTGCCGTCACCGGCGGTGTCGTTGGTCTTGGAGGCGACCTCGCGCAGCATCTGCGCACCCATGTTCTCGAACTTGTCGTCGAGCTCGATCTCCTTGGCGACGGTGACGCCGTCCTTGGTGATGCGGGGAGCGCCGAAGCTCTTCTCGATGACGACGTTGCGGCCTTTCGGGCCGAGTGTCACCTTCACGGCGTTGGCGAGCACGTCGACACCGCGCAGCATGCGGTCGCGGGCCTCTCCGGCGAATTTTACGTCCTTGGCAGCCATTGATTTGAACTCCTGGAATGTTTCGATGCGGGCGCCGGCATCTGCGCTCGTCATTGCCGGGCGAAAGCACGAAGTGCGTCTTCGTGCCAGATGACCCGGCAATCCATCGTCCTTGCGAGAAATCTTGCGAAGATTGATGGATGCCCGGGTCAAGCCCGGGCATGACAGCAGAGGGTGCGGCGGGTTCTGGAATTGCCGGCCCTATTACGCCAGCACGCCCATGATGTCGGACTCCTTCATGATCAGGAGTTCCTGGTTGTCGAGCTTGACCTCGGTGCCCGACCATTTGCCGAACAGCACGCGGTCGCCGACCTTGAGGTCGATCGGGATCAGCTTGCCGGCCTCGTCGCGGCCACCCGGGCCGACGGCGACGATCTCGCCCTGGGACGGCTTCTCCTTCGCCGAGTCCGGAATGATGATGCCGCCCTTGGATTTCTCCTCGGCATCGATACGCTTGACCACGACGCGGTCGTGCAGGGGGCGGAAGGTGGATTTAGCCATGACGTTCCCTCTTGGAGGCTCGGTTTCGGGTCCGGTTCATCGGGACCGGCGTTGGATGCCGGCCCGGTCGGCGCTGGGCAGGACGCCCGACGCTCTTAGCAATCGTGGTGCGAGAGTGCTAATGGTGGGCCGGGAAATATGGCTTGGCGCAGTTTCTGTCAAGCAAACGGGTTAAGGCCTTGGTGAGGCCAATATAGGATGGTGGACCAGAAACCAAATCGTAGCGATGACGTAATTTTGTCAGACGTCATTGCTCCGTCTTAAGTTTTACGCTTGGCTGCGGGACGGGTGCGGCCGGGACATAGTCGGGGGATGCATATGATCAGGTCATTCAACGCGCGATTGGTCGCACGGTTCGCGGCTGTTTCGGCGCTGACGACACTCTTGGGGGCGTGCGGCAGCATGAGCCTGCCGTCGTTGTCGTCGAACCCTGAGCCGGCGCCAGCCGAGCCGGGGGTCGCCCCCGAAATGCCCGCAAGCATCCGCGCCGACGAGATCGTCGGCCGCTGGGGTCTCGCCTCGTTCCAGAATCCCGCCGATCGCGCCCGCACCGAGGCCGCCGCGCGCGGCCAGTGCAAGCAGCCTTACGTGATCGGCGCCGGCCAGAACGGCGGCGTCATCATGCATCTGGCCGACCAGGCCACCCCGCAGGAACTGCGGCTGAAGGGTTCCCCGAGCGGCAAGAACTATATCGGCCCGCCAGGACCGACGCCCGGCGAGCAGGACCGCGAGATCGTCTCGTTCGACGGCCGCGTCATGATCACCCGCTTCGTCGACAAGGACGCCGGGGTCCGCTACGGCAACATGGTCTATGTCCGCTGCGCGCCAAGGGCGTAACGGCGGGACTTCGAGCTATCTGCCGACATAGCGCCGCATAGTCGGCGCACCTCTCTCCCTGTGGGAGAGGTCGGATTGCATCGTCAGATGCAATCCGGGTGAGGGGTCTCCCTCCGCGAGTGACCCTTTCGAGATTTGAGTAGGCGGCGACAACCCCTCATCCGGCGCGGATTGCATCCGCGCCACCTTCTCCCACAAGGGGGGAAGGGAAGGAGACCCGAAAACGCGGCCTTACCGCCGCACGCCAACCCGATTGACGCCGCCATTCAAATTGCCGCCCGCATTGTGGCGGACCGCAGCGCGCGCCACCGGACGAGGCCTGAGCACGACGCCGGCCCGCGCCACGCAACCCTGCGGGTAACCGACATACGTGCAGTAAACCACGGCCTTGGCCGGTGCCGGACTGAGCGCAACACCGGCAATCCCCAACATGAGGCTCGCGGCTATTCCTGCAACCGTCACGGACTTGGCTGGAACGATGTTCGTCCGACGCATGGTGATCCTCCTCATCGCGGGCGGGCCAAAAGATGGTGCGCCGCTTCAGGCGCGGCCCAAGGTATGAGCGGCAAGGCATGGATCGGATTGACGTAGATCAACGCCCGCGCGCGGCCGTACGTCTGTGTGTGAAGTCGGCGCAACGACAGCACGAGCATGGCGCTGTGTCTGGTGACCTCTACTGAGTGGGCTCGCGCAAACAAAAACGCCGGCCCGAGGGCCGGCGTTTTTCGTTTTGATCCGACAAACTTCAGTTGAACATCGCGTCGATATCGTCCTGCGAGGCGTGGCCGGCGTCGCCGTCGAGCTTCGGGCCGTTGAGCAGGCGGGCATCGCCTTCGCGGGTGTCGACGATCGCAGGGACGTGGGTCTTGATCGCGTCGACGCCGCCCCAGATGTTCATCATCTCGTTGATGTGCTGTTCGATGAACTTCATGGTCTGCATCACCTTGCTGATACGCTGGCCGGTGAGGTCCTGGAAGTTGCAGGCCTCGAAGATCGAGACCACGCGCTCCTGAATATCTTCGCTGAGCCGCTTCTGCTGGTCGGGCGTGACGTTGTTGGCCAGCGCGGTCGCCGCCTGGTCGATCGCCTCCACCGCCTCGAGGATCTGCTGGGTGGCCTGTTCGGTGCCGCCGACCACGGCGCCGAGTTCGCCATTGACCTTGGCCATCTCCTCGCCGTTGAAGCTCTTGCCGTGCAGCACGGCGATCTCGCGCTTGGTGCGGCTGATCGCGTCGTGGATCAGGTCGAGCTCGACCTTGAGCTTCTCGCACTGTTCGACCTGCGCACGGTAGGTCTCGAGCAGCGCGTGGGTCTCGGCGACTTCGCGGGCGACCGCGGCATCGACGCTGTCGCCGGTGCGCTGTGCCGGTGCTGCGGCCATCTGGGCGCGGATCGAGCGAAGCTCGGCCATGATCTCGCGATGCATCGGACCGAGATCGGCGCCGCTGGAAACATCCGGCTCCGGCATCACAACCTCGCCCATCGCCTGCTCGACACGAAAACGCTTGCGCTTCACTGACATGATTTTCATTCCCGCCCCTTCACTGAAGTCCGTTCTAGACAGAGCGGATTTAACGTCAGGTTCACGCCGGAACTGTTTGCGCGGATGGCGCGCAAGCGCGGCGATACCGGCGATTAACCATGTCGCTTCGCCGTTCACGCAAAATAAACGCTGTCACGGAAAACCGCGCTGCATTGCCGATGTGGTGAATCGAAACGGCCGATCCGTTTACCAAACCGATGCGGTTTTCATTGCTTATTGACCACGTGCAACGGCGCAAAGTCGGCGCCTCGCGCATCACGTCACGACGAAACCAGTACAGAGTACGTCGATGTTCAGGAAAACCACGCTTGCGCTGCTCGCCGGCGCGTCTTCTCTTATTGCCGTTCCCCATCACGCCATGGCGATCGACGCGGCAGCGCCCGCCGGGCCCGCCGTCATCTATGCCAATCAGGGCGCTCCGCAGCCGCCGATGCGCACCGCCTATGTGCAGCCGCAGCGCTCCAACATGGGCGGCGGCTTCATCGAATTCCTGTTCGGCGATGCGCCGTCGTCGCAGGGGTATTCGCCGCAGCCGATGTATCAGCAGCAGCCGGGCTATTACGGCAACCGTCAGCTGCCGCCGATGGATCCGCAGCAGCAGATGCTCCGGCAGCAGGAAGAGGCCGCGGGCGACCCGGCGCAGCGTCCGTTCGATCCGAGATACGAGAAGCAGCTGGTCGACTATAGCGGCAGGGAAAGCGCCGGCACCATCGTCGTCGATACGCCGAACAAGTTTCTCTATCTGGTGCAGGGCGACGGCCGCGCGCTGCGCTACGGCATCGGCGTCGGCCGGCCCGGCTTCACCTGGGCCGGCGTGAAGACGATCTCGGCGAAGAAGGAGTGGCCGGCCTGGACGCCGCCGCCGGAAATGCTGGCGCGCCGTCCCGACCTGCCGCGGCACATGGAAGGCGGCCCGGAAAATCCGCTCGGCGCCCGCGCGATGTATCTGGGCTCCTCGCTCTACCGCATCCACGGCTCCAACGAGCCCTGGACGATCGGCACCAACGTCTCGTCCGGCTGCATCCGGATGCGCAACGAGGACGTCATCGACCTCTACGGCCGCGTCAATGTCGGCGCCAGGGTCGTGGTGATGTGAGATGCCTGTCTTCGTAGCCCGGATGGAGCGAAGCGAAATCCGGGACAGCGAGCCGCACGATGCGTCAACCTCCCCTTGAAAAGGGGAGGTCGCTTTGCTCAACAGAGCAAAGCGGGTGGGGATCATCTCTCTCCACGAGCAGCGGCGTTTGTGGCTGACCCCCATCCTGACCTTCCCCCTTTCAGGGGGAAGGAGAACAGCTTCTGCCCAGGCTACGACTGATCAAAATGAAAACGGCCGCTCTATGGAGCGGCCGTTTGTGTTTCAGGTGACACGCTTACGCGTAATTGCTGTCGTCACCGTCTCCGCCGCCGTCGAAGCCGTCGTCATCATTGTCGAAGTCGTCGGCGTCTTGATCATCGTCACTGTCCCGGTCGGCCTGCGCCTGGTCGAACGCGCCGGCGCGCGAGCCGCTGTCGCGGTTGGAGCCGATGTCGTTGACCCCGGCGTCACGCGCGAGGTCGCTCGACGACTGGTCGCCGCCCCAGGGACGCGAACCGCCGCCGAGGCCGCCGGCATCGGCCATCGACTGGTGGCTGCCGCCACCCATCATGCCGCGGATGCTGGAGAGCAACAGTCCGCCGCCGACCACGCCGGCCGCGGCCGCCGCCGCCGTGCCGAGGAACGAGCCGCCACCGCCACCCGGCGCGCCGCCGAGTGCCGGCGGCTGCGGGCCGCCATAGCCCTGGCCGTAGGGTTGCGCGGGCTGGCCGTAGCCGCCGCCGGCCTGCTGCATCGCCTGGCCCGAGTTCCAGACCGGGCGGCTGCCAGGATCGCGGCCGCCCATGTCGGGCGCCCGCACCGGCGGCACCGAACCATGCTGCTGGCCCTGTCCGCCGAAGATCGCATCGCGCATCGAATCGAGGAAACCGCCGCCCTGCTGCTGGGCTCCCTGCTGCTGGCCGACCGCGGCCTCGAGTTCCTGGATCCGGTCATGGGCGCGCTTCAGCGCCTCGTCCTGCACCAGCGCGGTCTGCACCAGCGCGTAGACCGCATTCGGCGCGCTGCGCAGGCCTTGCACGATCGCGGACATGGCCTCGCCGTCGCGCGGGGCATTCTCCAGCTTGGCGAGCCGGTCGAAGAGATCGTCGATCAGTTGGCGTTCTTGCGGTGTCATGGCGTTCTCCATCGCGTCGATCGAATCGGCGCGTCCGAGATGTAGGACGGGGTTTGTGGCGCAAGGAGTGGGGGCCAGAATTAAATTTATGTATGCGACAATACGACCGGCGGGTTCTTATGAACCTTGTCAGGCCAGTGTAACTTTATTCAGGGCCAGCAGCGCGGGGAAATCGTCGCCTGCGAGATAGGCATGCTCGGTCTCGCGCTGCGTCGTGAGCGGGTCGAGGCTCTTCAGCGTTTCGTCGACGAAACCTGGATGGCACATCACGAGCCCGTCCTCCGGCATGCCGTCGAGGAAGCCCTGCATCAGCGCCGCGAAATCATTGCCGCGCGTAAAATCATAGGCGCCGGCGAAGGCCGGATTGAACCGCAGGCCGGCTCGCTGTGCCTTGATCCGGAATTGCGTGCTGAGCACGTTCAGCACCAGCGCCTTCGGCGCGGCCAGCTGGCGCGCCAGCGGGCCTTCGCGGCCGCACTGCCGCACCCAGGCGCCCGGCGCGCGCTCCTTCACGGCGCGCAGGAAGCCGTCGCGCACCTGCGGGAACAGCTGCGCGTGCTGATGACCGTCGACGAAGTCGGGTGCGCGGCCGAACAGATCATGGAAGGCGTCGAGCTGCGCCAGCACCTCGGCATGGACCAGTTCGGCGTCGAGCCGGTGCATCAGCCCGGCGCGCAGCAGCCGCGGGAAGGGCAGGAACATGTCGCTGTCGAGCGGGCGGAAATGCATCGTCAGCGGCCGGAACGGCGCGGTCAGCGTCACATGCAGCCCGATCGCGCAGCGCGGGCTGTTCGCCACCGACGCCGTGAGTGCGCTGGCCGCATCGCGGCCGATCGCCGGCGTCACCGTCATCACCGACGTCGCATTGAGGCGGCCGCGCTCGATCAGGTCGCGGATCGCGCGGTTGACGCCGTCGCTCAAGCCATAATCGTCAGCACACAGCCAGATCCGGCGCGGCGTATCGGTGTTCATTCCGCGGCGGTCCGCTCGGAGGCATTTTGCGCCGCGCCGCCGTCGGCGTGCTTCTCGGTGTGCTCGGCGACGAAGTAGATCGGCCGCGCTTTCAGCTCGGAGAGGATCTTGCCGATATATTCGCCGACGATGCCGATCATGATCAGCTGCACGCCGCCGATCGTCATCATGCCGATCATCAGCGACGGATAGCCGGGGACCTGCTTGCCGGTGGTCAGCACTTCCCACAGGATCGAGAGGCCGAACAGGAACGCCACGCCGGCGAGCAGCGCGCCGAGCAGGCTGGCGAAGCGCAGCGGCGCCACCGAGAACGAGGTCAGGCCCTCGATCGACAGGCCGATCAGCCGGCCGGCGTTGAAGGTGGTGACGCCATGCGCGCGCGGCGCCGGCTCGTAATCGACGCGGATCTGCCTGAAGCCGATCCAGCTGGCGAGGCCCTTGAAGAAGCGGTTGCGCTCCGGCAATTGCCGCAGGGCCGCGGCCGCGCGCGGCGACAGCAGGCGGAAGTCGCCGGCATCCTCCGGGATCTGCTGCCGGGCGCCCCAGTTGATCAGCGCGTAGAAGCCGCGCACGGCCAGCCGCCGCGCGGCCGATTCATTGTCGCGATGCGCCTTCGCCGTGTAGACCACGTCGTAGCCGTCATCGATCCAGTGTGCGACCAGTTGCTCCACGAGCGTCGGCGGATGCTGGCCGTCGCCGTCCATGAACAGCACCGCGCCGCGGCGGGCGTGGTCGAGGCCGGCCATCAGCGCCGCCTCCTTGCCGAAATTGCGCGACAGCGACACCACCTGCAGGTCGAGCCCGTCGGCGGGCAGGCCGCGCGCGATCATCAGCGTGTTGTCCGCGCTGCCGTCATCGACATAGATCACCTCGCAGGCGAGGCCATAGCGGGCGCGCAGCGTCCTGGCGAGGTTGATCAGCCGCTCATGCAACGCAGCAAGCCCGGCCGCCTCGTTGTAGACGGGCACGACGATCGACAGACCCTGCCCGGCGGCGGTCTTGGCGGTCGTGGTCAGGCTGGAAACGTCAGAGCCCAGCATCATCGATCAGGTTCCAGAACTAGAGCGTTTTCGAGCGAAATGGCCTTCCGCCTCGCACGAAGACACCGTGTCAAAACGAGAGATCCCTCGAACACAATATGGTACCGCAGGGTAGCTGTCGCCAACATGAACGGCGTGGCCGCCTCATTGTCGCAGGAACGCCTCGAGCCTGGCGAACAGCGGGTTCTCACGGTCGAACACATAGTCCAGCGACACCACCGACACGGTTTCGGCGCCGTGCTCGCGCAGGAAGCTGCCGAGCGCGTAGAGCTTGCCCGGTGGGCAGTGCAGCGTAAGCATGCCCGACGAGGTCGGGCCGCCGAACGGGGCGACCACGCCGAAGCGGTTATGCGCCTCGGAGAGCAGCGCATCGTTGCAGCCGGCGAAGCGGGTGCGGACCTCGCGATACTTGCTGGCGCGGGCGCGCGCCGCGATGTGGTCGAGGATCACGCGCGCGGTCTCGCGGGCGCCCTTCGACCAGTCGGCATCCTTCGACGCCACCAGATTGGCCTGGCTGCGCAGCATGACGCCGTCGTCGAGCACCTTGAGCCCGTTGGCGGCGAGCGTCGCCCCGGTCGTCGTGATATCGACGATCAGTTCGGCGGTTCCGGCGGCGGGCGCGCCCTCAGTGGCGCCGGCGCTCTCGACGATGCGGTAGTCGCCGACGCCGTGTTTGGCAAAGAAGCCGCGCGTCAGATTGATGTATTTGGTCGCCACCCGCATGCGGTGATTGTGCTGCTCGCGGAAGCCGCTTGCGACGTCGTCGAGATCGGCCATGGTGCGGACGTCGATCCAGGCCTGCGGCACCGCGACCACGACATTGGCATAGCCGAAGCCGAGGCCTTCGATCATCAGCACGCGCCTGTCGGCATCGGGAATGCTCTCGCGCACCAGGTCCTCGCCGGTGACGCCGAGATGCACCGAGCCGCGAGCCAGATTGGCCGCGATCTCGCTCGCCGAGAGATAGGCGATCTCGACATTGTCGACGCCGGCTATGGTGCCGCGATAGTCGCGGGCGCCGCCGGCCTTCGACAAGGTCAGCCCGGCGCGGGCGAAGAAGCTTTCGGCGTTTTCCTGCAGCCGCCCCTTGGAGGGAACGGCGACGACGAAGGGCGTGCTCATTGGGCGGCTCCGAGGGAGGTGGCCTGGCCATGCCGGGTCATCGCCTCGATCCAGACCGAGAAGCCGACCGCGGGGATCGGAGCCGCCGAGCCGAGCTGCGTCATCAGCCCGTCATAGCGCCCGCCGGCGACCAGCGGCTCGGCGCCGTTGCCCTTGGCGTGCAGCTCGAACTCGAAGCCGGTGTAGTAGTCGAGGCCGCGGCCGAACGCGGTGGAGAACCGGGTCTTTCGAATGTCGATGCCGCGCGCGGCCATGAAGCCGATCCGGCTCTCGAGTTGGTCGATCGCGGCGGCAAGGTCCAGCTTGGCCTCGCCAGCCAGCGCGCGCAATTGCGCGACCGCGTCGTCGGGATCGCCCGCGATCGCCAGGAAGCGCTTGATGGTCGCGACCGCATCGCGTGGCAGCGCGCCGCCCTTCAGCGTCGATTGCTCGAGGAAACGGTCGGCGATCTCGGCCACGGTGCGGCCGCCGACATTGGTGGTGCCGGCGATCGACATCAGATCGGTGACCAGCGCCAGCGCCGCCTTGCGGTCCGAGCCGGCCAGCGCGGCGAGCACGCCCTCATATTCGTTGCGGCCCGGTGCCGTCTTGAGCGCTAGCTGCTCGATGTCGTCGGTCAGCGAGACCTTGCGGTTGAAGTCCTTGATCAGCCGGCGCCGCCACACCGGATAGAGGTCGAGCGCATCGATCAGCGCGTTGAACAGCGCGACGTCGCCGGTGCGGATCTCGACGTCCTTCAACCCGAACGCCGTGGTCGCCTCCAGCGCCAGCGCCAGCATCTCGGCGTCGGCCGCGGCGCGATCCTGCCGCCCGAACGATTCGATGCCGGCCTGCAGGAACTGGCTCGGCGCACCGCCGCGATAGCGGAACACGGGGCCGAGATAGCTGAAGCCGGCCGGCTGGCCGGCGCGGGCGGAGGCGAGGTAGTCGCGCGCCACCGGGATCGTGAGGTCCGGGCGCAGGCAGAGCTCCTCGCCGCTCGGGTCGGTCGTCAGATACAGACTCTTGCGGATGTCCTCGCCGGAGAGATCGAGGAACGGCTCGGCCGGCTGCAGGATCGCGGGCTCGGACCTCTGATAGCCGGCCTGCGCGAACGAGGCCAGCAGCGCATCCGCCCAGACGGCGGATCCGGCGGCGGATCGTGGTGCGGCAGCTTCGGTCATCTCGACGTCCAATTCGCTCCGGACCAGGTTCCGGTGCGGGTTCCAAGGGTGGTTGGGGGCAGCCCTTACCATGGCCGGATCGGGGTTTCGACAGCGATCGGCCAAGTGGCTTAATGATTGCGTGCGTTAACGATTTTACGACGGCTTGGCTAGGGGCAGATGTTCCCCACAATCGGTGGCGTAGCCCGGATGTAGCGCAGCGAAATCCGGGGCACCTCGCGCCGTTGAAAAGGTTTCCCCGGATTGCGCTGCGCTTCATCCGGGCTACGCCCGCCAATCCCCCAGAGCCGCCTGCACCAGCGCCAGCGCGGCGACGGCGGCGGTGTCGGCGCGCAGGATGCGCGGGCCGAGGGCGAGGCGGAGGATGGCGGGCTGGCGCAGCAGCAGCGCGCGCTCCTCGTCGGCAAAGCCGCCTTCCGGACCGATCAGGACATCGATCCCGCCATTCGCAGCCGTTGCCGCCGCCAGCGCCTGCACCGGGCTTTCGACCTCGGCCGCCTCGTCGCAAAACACCAGCAGCCGCGCCGGGTCGCGGCCCGCCAGGAAACGCTCGAGGGGCAGGGGGTCGGCGACCTCGGCGAGCGAGATGATCCCGCATTGCTCGGCCGCCTCGACCACATTGGCGCGCATCCGCTCGCCGTTGACCCGCGACACCTGGGTGAAGCGTGTCAGCACCGGCACCAGCCGCGCGGCGCCCATCTCGACCGCCTTCTGCACCATGTAGTCGAGCCGCGCATGCTTCAGCGGCGCGAACACATAGGTGACGTCGGGCAGGCGGTCCTGCGCGCGGGTCTGTGCCGCGACCGTCAGCATGTCGGGGCGCTTGCGGCCGGAAATCTCGGCGCGCCATTCGCCGTCACGCCCGTTGAACACCAGCACGCTGTCGCCGGCGCCGAGCCGCAGCACGTTGCCGAGATAGTTGCTCTGATCGCGTTCGAGCGGAACGGTTGCGCCGGCGCCGAGCGGGGCGTCGACAAACAGGCGGGGGCTGCGGAAATCGAGTTCAGGCATATCCGAGGCGGCTTCAGTGCGGTGTGGCCAGTTTACCAAACTGCGCGACACCGTAATCCCGCGGACTCCTCAGGAACTCGCCAGCCAGGTAATATTGAGCGTCGATATATTGCTTCTGTCACCAAGTCATTTCCTTAGTCCAAGGGGCCGCTTGCACGCGGTCCCTTTTGCTGTTCGGTCGCCCGCGGCGTCGGCCCATAAATCCAAACCGGGGCCTTACCAAAAATCCTGTTCAGGCAAATTTGATGGTCCATTTTACCGCCGTTCGTAGCCTAAAGGCTTAGAATCGGGGAACAATTTAATGTGGCCGGTGTGGCCCTACGCCGCGCTGTCGCCTAAATCCACGGGTTGTTAAGGCCTCACAGGAATCGTAAAACGCCCCCAAAATTCGTTGCTTCGTTTTTGTTGCGCTGGGGTTGCCTGGACCTTTTGCCGGAGAAACACCCTCGATGATCCGCCGTCTGATCGTGCTGACCCTTGCCGCGACCGCCCTGTCCGTGGGGCAAGCCGCCGCGCAGAGCGCCTTTCCGGCCCCGTTGCCCAATCAGGCCGGTAAGGCCGGCACCGCGTCCGACCCCGCGTTTCCGCCGGTCAATGGCATGCGTCCAAGCCAGGCCGGAACCGCCTCGGATTCCGCATTCCCGCCGGTCAACGGCGCGCCGGCGGCCAGGGTCGGTGCCACGCCGTCGGCATTTCCGAGCAGTGGCGCGGCCCCCATCGCCGGCGGCGGGCTGTCGTCGCCGCCCCCGCCGGGTGCGGGTGGTGGTGGTGCCGCCGACGCCTGCATGAAGAATTTCACGCCGCTGCGCGAGGATGCGGAGAAGCGCGGCAAGGCGATCAAGGCGGCGAGCGATCGCCACGCCAGCCCCCAGGAGGCCTGCAAGCTGATCGGCAATTACAGCCAGGCCGAGATCAAGATGATCAAATATGTCGACACCAACGCGCAGAAGTGCGGAATTCCGCCGCAGATCGCCGACCAGCTAAAGGCCGGACACAAGAATACCGAAGCGCTGCTGAAGAAGGTCTGCAATGTCGCGGAGCAGGCGGCGGCGCAGCCGCGTGGGCCAGCGGGGCCGAGCTTGAGCGACGTGCTCGGTTCGTCCGCCTCGCTGCCGGAAGCGACGCCGACCAAGAAGGGCGGCAGCACCTTCGATACGCTGAACGGCAACGTCCTCACCCGTTGATGGATCACCCATGAGCGATGTCTCCACCCGCGTTGCCGATTCCACAGGCAACTGGGTGGATACCCATGCGCCGGTCTGGACGCGGCCTTATCTGCGGCTTGCGCGCTACGACCGGCCGATCGGCTCCTGGCTATTGTTGATGCCGTGCTGGTGGTCGGCGGCGCTTGCCGCCGGCGTCGCGCATGATGTGCGCTCGCTGCCGCTCGTGGTCCTGCTGTTCTTCATCGGCGCCTTTGTGATGCGCGGCGCCGGCTGCACCTGGAACGACATCACCGATCGCGATCTCGACGCCAAGGTCGAACGCACGCGGTCGCGGCCGATCCCCGCCGGGCAGGTCACGGTGACGCAGGCGGTGGTCTTCATGGTCCTGCAGGCGCTGATCGGGCTTCTCGTGCTGCTGCAGTTCAACCGCTTCGCGGTGATGACCGGCATCGCCTCGCTTCTGATCGTCGCGATCTACCCGTTCATGAAGCGGATTACCTGGTGGCCGCAGGTCGTACTCGGCCTTGCCTTCTCCTACGGCGCGCTGATGGGATTTGCGGTGACGCTCGAGCGCATCGATGCGACCGCGATTGCGCTCTACGCCGGATCGATCGCCTGGGTGATCGCCTACGACACCATCTACGCCCATCAGGACGCCGAGGATGATGCGCTCATCGGCGTCAAATCCACCGCGCGCCTGTTCGGTGCACGCACCCATCGTGCGCTTGTGATCTTCTATGGTCTCGCCGTGCTTTTGATCGGCGTGGCGTTCGCACTCGCGGGGGCGCGCTGGCCGGCCTGGATTGGGCTGGCGGCGTTTGCGTTGCATCTCGCCTGGCAGGTCCGGCGGCTCGACATCAGCGATGGCGCGCTCTGCCTGCGCATCTTCAAGTCCAACCGCGACGCCGGCTTGATCCTGTTCGCGAGCCTCGTCGTCGACGCGGTGCTGCGCGCGGCGTGACGACTTCGCAGGATGGGTGGAGCGAAGCGATACCCGTCATTCTCGCCGCAGAACAAGAGTTGATGGGTTTCGCTTCGCTCTACCCATCCTACGCAGCTCGAAATGACGGCGAGAGGTACGACAAATCACGCATGCGCGGGTGATGACACCGCGTGGTGTGAGACGATGAATCGAAACCCATCCTCATCGTCGTCCTGGCGAAAGCCAGGACCCATTACCCCAAATCACAATTGTTGCGCGACGCTGGGGCCGCGATCCCGTTCATCACCGAATGCGGTGGTAATGGGTCCTGGCTTTCGCCAGGACGACGGCGATGGAGGGAATGCTGAGTGCGCCGAACTCAATCCCGCGCCATGATCTCGCGTTCGTCGCGATGCACGCTGGCTTCGTTGAGCTGGACGCCCGCGCGGCGCCGGACCAGGAATTTCGGTCTCCGCGCGCGGATCGCGTTGCGGCGACGGCGCCGCGGGGAGGGCGTCCGCGGCACCGGCTCGGTCAGTTGCGGGAGACGGAAGATGTCGCTCCACATCTGCCAGGCGGAGCTGATCTCCTCGGCGTCCGAACTGGAGCCGAGCGGAACGCTGAGCGCGGGATCGCGGTGAACCAGCACCAGCATCTGCGCGTCGTCGATCCCGCGCACCGCGATGCCGAGAAAGTCGCTGACGCGGACATTGACCGCCATCCGCATGCCGAGAACGGCACGGCGCAGCACGACATGTTCGCGATGAAGCTCGACCTGCCGCATGCCGCCATCCGCGCGCGCGTCCTGCGCGTGGAAGCTGAGCGGAAGGGAAAGAGGGTCGAGCCGCAACGCGCAGCTCGACCCGGCGGAATTGATTCCGCTTGTTGGTGTTTGACGCCTCAAAGCTCTGTCTCCCCGCCGGGATTTTGTTCCCGGTCGTTGTGTGAGAGCCTAGCCGAGCGATGTCCGTTCCCCCTTAAAAAGCCTGGTTAATCCCTCCTCACCTCGTGCCATGATTGACAAGAGGTTGGCCCGCATGATTGACGAAGCCTTGCCCCGATCACTCAAATCTTTGTTGCCTGCCGGTGCAAAGTGCTTGAAATCCCTGTGAAACCGGCACATCTGGTGGGTCTGTCGACCTCGTTCCGGCCCCCCCTCAATCCGCAGGAATTCGTTCGTGAACTCTTCACCATCTGCATCGCGACACGGCGATACCTCCGATCTGTTCGACCAATCGGGCCTGAGCGACCTTGCGCAGCGCCTGGTCGATGCCGCCAAGCGCGCGGGCGCCGATGCGGCCGATGCCATCGCGGTGCGCGGCGTCTCGCAGGGCGTCGAGGTGCGCGACGGCCGCGTCGAGGAAACCGAGCGCTCCGAAGGCGATGACGTCGGCCTGCGGGTGTTCGTCGGCCAGCGCCAGGCGGTGGTGTCGACCAATGACGTCAGCGGCGACGGGGTCGCCAAACTTGCCGAGCGTGCGGTCGCGATGGCGCGCGTGGCGCCGGACGACAAATATGTCGGTCTCGCCGATCCGGCGCTCCACGCACACGATTTCCCCGATCTCGATCTGCTCGATCGCAAGGTTCCGAGCACGGCCGAACTCGAGCAGCGCGCGATCGAAGCGGAGGCTGCGGCGCTCGCGGTCAAGGGTGTCACCAAGTCCGGCGGCGCGTCGGCCTCGACCGGGATCGGCGGCATGGTGCTGGTGACGTCGACCGGCTTCCACGGTTCTTATCTGCGCTCCAGCCACGGCATCTCGACGACGGCGATTTCCGGTGAGGGCACCGGCATGGAACGCGACTACGATTTCACCAGCGCGCCGCATGCCACCGATCTCGATTCACCTGCTACCGTCGGTCGCAAGGCCGGAGAGCGCGCGGTGGCGCGGGCCAATCCGCGCAAGGTCGAGACCTGCAAAGTGCCGGTGGTGTTCGATCCGCGGGTGGCCGGCTCGATCGTCGGCCATCTGGTCGGCGCCATCAACGGCGCTTCGATCGCGCGCAAGACCAGCTTCCTGAAGGACAAGCTCGGCGAGCAGCTGTTCTCCAGGGACATCCGCATCATCGACGATCCGTTGCGCGTGCGCGGCCTGCGCTCGCAGACCTTCGATGCCGAGGGCGTCAGGGTGAAGAAGACGGCGCTGATCGATGCGGGCGTGCTCACCACCTGGGTGCTTGATTCGGCGACCGCGCGCGAGCTCGGGCTTGTTACGACCGGTCATGCGCATCGCGGCGTGTCGTCCTCGCCGTCTCCCGGAACGTATAATCTGCATCTCGAGCCGGGTGCGGTGACGCCGAAGGAGCTGATCTCCGACATCAAGCAGGGCTTCTATGTCACCGACCTGATCGGCTCCGGCGTCAACGGCGTGACCGGCGATTACAGCCGCGGCGCGTCCGGCTTCTGGATCGAGAACGGCGAGATCACCTATCCGGTCAGCGAAGTGACCATCGCCGGCCATCTGCTGCCGATGTTCAAGTCGCTGGTCGCCGCCAACGATCTGGAATTCCGCTACGGCGTCAATTCGCCGACGCTGCGCATCGAGGGCCTAACGCTTGGCGGACGCTGATACGGACGACTGGACCAAGGCGCGCGATGCCGCCTTGCTGACCAGATCGGTGCAGGAAGCGGGCCGGCTCGCATCGTCACTGTTCCGCACCGAATTGAAGAACTGGATCAAGGGCGCGTCCTCGCCGGTCTCCGAGGCCGACATCGCGGTCAACGACCTGCTGGAGCAGCAGCTGCGTTCGGCAACGCCCGGCTATGGCTGGCTGTCGGAAGAGAGCGCCGACAACGACACCCGCCTCGGCAGGCGCTTCACCTGGATCGTCGATCCGATCGACGGCACCCGCGCCTATCTCGCCGGCCGCGAGGATTGGTGCGTCAGTGTGGCGCTGGTTGAAAATGCATCGCCGGTGCTCGCGGCGGTGTATGCGCCGGTCAGCGAGGAATTCTTCTTCGCCGCGCGCGGACAGGGCGCCACCCTGAACGACGGCGCGGTGCATGCAACCGCAGGCACCGATTTCAACTTTCCGCGGATGGCGGGACCGAAGCCGCTGGTGCAGCGGCTCAGCCCGACGCCGGACGAGATCACGCTCTATCCGCGGATCGGATCGCTGGCGCTGCGGTTGTGCCGTGTAGCACAAGGTCGACTTGACGCGGCCTTTGCGGGCGGGCAAAGCCGCGACTGGGATCTTGCCGCCGCGAATTTGATCGTGCAGGAAGCGGGTGGTAAGATGACCGCGCTCTCGGGGGACGCGATTGAGTACAATCGCCGGGAGGTGACGCATGGGGTGCTGGTGGCAGCAGGACGCGAACGTCATGCACGCATTGTCGAGCATTTTCGCAGCCGTCCTTTGCCGTGAGGCCCCGCCGATCCGCGCCGCGTTTCCGATTGTGACGACCAGACCTGTTGCGACAGCCTTGTGACGACCAGACCTGTGACGACCACGACTTCATTTGTTTGCCGGGCATCTCGTTAGGAAAAGCACCATCATGTCAGACAATGCCCAGCCCCAGCTGCTTCACCTCGTGATCGGCGGCGAGTTGACCGATCTCGAGCACAACACCTTCAAGAATCTGGACGAAGTCGAGATCGTCGGCGTCTACCCGAACTATGCGACCGCCTATGCAGCCTGGAAGGCGAAGGCGCAGCAGACCGTGGACAACGCCCAGATGCGCTATTTCGTCGTTCACCTCCACCGGTTGCTCGATCCTGAGCAGGACACAAAGCATTCCCATTGAAACGACTTTTTCGCGATCTGCTGCGCAGCGGCTTCGTGCAGCGCGCGCTGGGTGTGCTTGCGGCCGAGTATCTGCGGCTGGTGTGGTACACCAACCGCTTCAGCTACCAGCCGCATGACGTGTACGGGATCGTCGAGCCCCTGATGCCGGCGATCTTCGTGTTCTGGCACGGCCAGCACTTCATGACGCCGTTCATCAAGACCAAGGAGAGCTACCGCGCCAAGGTGCTGATCTCCCGCCACCGTGATGGTGAATTCAACGCCCTCGCGGTGGAGCGGCTCGGCATCGGCACCATCAGAGGTTCCGGCGATCATTCCGGCGCGTTCCATCGCAAGGGCGGCGTCGGCGCCTTCCTGGAGATGGTTCGGGCGCTGGAAGACGGCTGCAACATGGCCACCACGGCCGACGTGCCGAAGCGGGCGCGGGTGGCCGGCCTCGGGGCCATCATGCTGGCGCGGGAGACCGGCCGGCCGATCATCCCCTTTGCGATGGTCACCAGCCGATTCATCCGGTTGAAAAACTGGGATTCGACCACCATCAATTTGCCATTCGGGCGCGGCGCAGTGGTAGGTATTGAGCCGGTCTATGTGCCGCCCGACGCCGACGCAGCGACGATGGAAAAGCTTCGGCAGCACGTGGAGGAACTTCTCAACGAAGCGACCCGACGTGCCTATGCAGCGGTCGGGCGGCCGGAGGCAGCGCTTGGCTAGCTCGCTACCGATGACGTTGCGTGTGTACCGCAAGCTGTCGTCCGCGATGGTGCCGCTCGCGCCTGCCCTGATCAAGCGGCGGCTCAAGCTCGGCAAGGAAGATCCCGAACGCGTCGGCGAGCGGCGCGGCGTGAGCGCCGATACCAGGCCGCAGGGCCCGCTGGTATGGATTCACGGCGCCAGCGTCGGCGAGGTGCTGGCAGCGGCCGGGCTGATCGAGCGGTTGCGCGCGCTCAATTTGCGCATCCTGCTCACCTCGGGCACGGTGACCTCGGCCGCGATTGTGGCCAAGCGCTTCCCGCCCGACGTCATCCATCAATACGTGCCGTACGACTCGCCGCGTTATGTGACGCGCTTCCTCGATCACTGGCATCCGTCGCTGGCGCTGTTCATCGAATCCGATTTGTGGCCGAACCTGATCCTGTCGAGCGCCGCGCGGCGGCTGCCGATGGTGCTGATCAACGGCCGGATGTCGCAGCGCTCCTTCCCGCGCTGGCGCCGGGTCTCCAACACCATCGGCGCGTTGCTCGGCCGGTTCGACATCTGCCTCGCGCAGTCGAATACCGACGCCGAACGCTTTGCCGCGCTCGGCAGCCACAACGTCGTCGTCACCGGCAACCTCAAGCTCGACGTCGCGGCGCCGCCGGCCGATCCGGCCAAGCTGGAGCGGCTGATGTCGGTGACGCGCGGCCGCGCCATCGTGGTTGCGGCGTCGACCCATCCCGGCGAGGAAGAGATCCTGATCGAGGCGCACAAGTCGCTCGCGGGATTCTTCCCCGGCCTGCTGACAGTGATCGTGCCGCGCCATGCCGCGCGCGGCGAGGCGGTGGCGCGGCTGGTGACGGAGGCCGGTCTGCGCCCCGGCCTGCGCTCGCACGAGGATCTGCCGGTCGCGACAACAGATATTTATGTCGCCGATACGATGGGCGAACTCGGCCTGTTCTATCGCCTCGCGCCGATCGTGTTCATGGGCGGCTCGCTGGTTGCGCATGGCGGCCAGAATCCGATCGAGGCGATCAAGCTTGGCGCGGCGATCGTGCACGGCCCGCACGTGTTCAACTTCACCGATGTCTATGAGGCGCTCGATCGCGCCGGCGGCGCGCGCCGCGCCGATGATCGGGAAGCGCTGGTCAAGCAGCTCGGCCAGTTCCTTGCGGATTCCGCGGCACGCGACACGTCGCTGGCGGCCTCCGAGCGCGTCGTCGAACAGCTCGGTGGCGCGCTGGAGCGCACGGTGACCGCTCTCGAGCCCTATCTGTTGCAGTTGCGGCTCGAGATGGGAGCCGCCAATGCGTGAGCCGGCCTTCTGGCACCGGCCGTCGTCTTGGACATCGCAACTGCTCCAACCGCTCGCCGCGCTTTACGGCGCGGTCGCCGCGCGGCGGATGCGGCAATCCGGCGTCGACGCCGGCATTCCCGTGATCTGCGTCGGCAATTACCATGTCGGCGGCGCCGGCAAGACGCCAACGGTACTGGCGCTGGCAAGATTGCTGCGTGAGCTCGACGAGCGGCCGGTGGTGCTCAGCCGCGGCTATGGCGGCAGGCTCGCTGGCCCGGTCAAGGTCGATCGCGACAGCCACACGGCGGCCGATGTCGGCGACGAGCCGCTCATGATGGCGGCGAGCTTGCCGGTCGTGGTGTCGCGCGACCGCGCCGCGGGCCTGGCGCTGGCGCGCGCGCAAGACGCGAGCGTGATCCTGATGGATGACGGCTTTCAGAATCCCTCGGTGGCGAAGGATGCCTGCCTGATCGTGATCGACGGCACGCGCGGCGTCGGCAATGGCCGCGTGATTCCGGCAGGACCGTTGCGCGCGCCGCTGGTGCCGCAGCTGGAACGGACCGACGCGCTGATCGTGGTCGGCGAGGGGAGCGCGGCGCAAAGGATTACGGCCGATCTCGCGTCCCGCGGCAAGCCGGTGCTGGCGGCGCATCTGAAGCCGGACCAGGCTTCGCTGGCGGCGCTGAACGGAACACGTGCGCTCGCCTTTGCCGGCATCGGCGATCCCGCGCGCTTCTTCAACACATTGCTCTTAAGCGGCGTCGACGTCGTGCGCAGCAAGGCTTTCGCCGATCATCATGCCTTCACGAAGGAGGAGATCGAAGCGCTCGTTGCTGACGCGCGTGGCGACGCCCTGACGCTGGTGACGACGGAAAAGGATCTCGCGCGGTTGCGTGGTCCGGACGGGATGCCTGCATGGGCACAGGCGATCGTGCCGTTCGCGGTGACGCTGCAATTCGACGATGGCGACGCGCTGCGGCGCCTGGTGTCCGATCAGCTGTTCAGGGCGCGGGACAGGAGGCTGCGCAAATGAACCCGGCCTTGCGCCTAGGCCTGCGGCTTGAGGACGCCGGGATGGTGGCGCTGCAGCACGGCGGTCGGGGTGGCGTAGGCTTCCTGCAGATCGACGCTCCAGTACTTCAGCTCGTCGAGCGGAATCCGGACGTCGGTGATGGCACAGCGCACAAAGGTGCCGGGCGAGATCACGCGGAAATCGCCGTCGAGATATTGCACCTGCGCCTCGCCATGGCCCGAGGGACCGAACTTGTTCAGCACGATTGAGCTCTCCGCCTTGCCTCCGACGAGGCCATCTGGATGTCGATGAAACCGTCTATCACAGATAGGGTCTCATGTCCGCCCGTTAAACCACCGACTTGTGATGATTTGGCGGCGGACGCGCATGGTAGCCTTGCGGCCGTGGTCCGCTGTGTTTGCAGCGCCATAACGAGCCGGCCGGATCGGATGCGCCTCAAGTCAGTTTTCATGTGCCTCGCCATGCTTGCCGTGCCGGCCGTGGCCGCGGCGCCACTCCCGGCCCCGCATCAGGTCGATATCCCCGAAGGCAACGTCACGCTGCACGCGCAGCTCTACCGGCCCGATGGCGATGGCCCGTTCCCGACCGTGATCGCGCTGCATGGCTGCGGCGGTCTCGCCGGCCGTTCCGAGCCGGTCCTGCCGCGCTATCGCGATTGGGCCGAGCAATTGCTGACGACCGGCCATGCGGTGCTGTTGCCGGACAGCTACGGCTCGCGCGAGCTCGGTCCGCAGTGCCGCATCAGGGAGCATCAGGTGCAGACCCGCCGTGCGCGGGTCGCCGACATCAACGCGGCGCGGCAGTGGCTGGTGCAGCAGAAATGGGTGGCGAAGCGCCGCATCAGCCTGATCGGCTGGGGCAACGGCGCCGCTGCCCTGCTGTGGGCGGTGCGGCCGCAGTTGTGGTCGCGCAACGTCGAGCCGGATTTTCGCTCGGCGGTCGCGTTCTATCCGGATTGCCGCGCCTCGTTCGGCCTCGGCTGGAGCGCGCGGGTGCCGACGCTGGTCCTGATCGGCGCGCGCGACGACGTCACATCATCATCGGCCTGCCACCAGATGGTCGACGGCGCCCGTGGCCGCAGCGCGCTGGCGCGGATCGTGGTCTATCCCGAGGCCTATCACGACTTCGACCGGCCCAACCTGCCGCTGCACGCGGTCGCGGCCTCCGATGCCGAGATCGCCGAGCGCGGTCACGTCGGCACCGATACCGGCGCGCGCCAGGATGCGCAAAAGCAAGTCGCCGAGTGGCTGTCGCGCTAGAGCATGATCCGGAAAACTGCGCAGCGGTTTTCCGGAGAGATCATGCTCCAATAAAAATCAGAACAAGCTGCCCTGATCTACCGGCTTGGTGACGCGCTTCGGCGCCGCGGGCTTTGCCTCACGCGGCTGAGGCTTCGGCTGGCCTTCGGGCGCTACCGTTGCCGGAGGCTGATTGGCGTCAGCGGTGGCGGCGACGCGGCCATCGGCGAACTCGATCGACAGGCCGGCGTTCGGGCCGACCGCCGCGGCGGAGTGCAGGGCGTGGCCGTGCGCGTCGCGCACCAGCGCAAAGCCGCGCGCCAGCACGCCGCGATAGGACAGCGCCGACAACAGCTGGCCGCTATGGGCAACGCGTGCCTCGAGTCGCTGCATCGTCGTCTCCAGCGCGCGGCGGGCGCGCTCGGCGAGGCGGTGGGTGCGCTCGAGATCGCGGGCGATGGCGTTGCGCTGGGCCTTGGCGTTGGCGAGCTTCGAGGCCTTGAGCCGGATCTCGAGCCCGCTGAAGCGCTCGCGGCGGCGATGCAGCAGGGCGCGCGCCGACAGCGTGATGCGCTCGCCGGATGCGGTGAGCCGCTGCCGCGCATGCGCGATCTGGCCGCGCAGCACGCCGATGGTGAGGCGCGAGCTGCTGGCGGCAAAGCGGCGGAAATGCGCGTGCGTATTGGCCTTCAGCCCGCGCGGCAGACCCGCTGCGAGATGATCGAGCCGCTGCCGCGGGATCGCGAGCAGTTCGTGCGCCGCCGGCAGCGCCCGCGCCGCGGCGCGCAGCTCGTTGCGGCGGGCCTCCTGGGCGCGCTGCCAGCACACCATGGTGCGGCGGGCGAGGGCTGCGACCTCGACGAACAGCTCGCTGCGCACCGGCACCGCCATCTCGGCGGCGGCGGTCGGCGTCGGCGCGCGCTTGTCGGCGACGAAATCGATCAGCGTGATGTCGGTCTCATGGCCGACCGCCGAGATCAGCGGGATATGGCTCTCGGCCGCGGCACGGACCACGATCTCCTCGTTGAACGACCAGAGGTCCTCCAGCGAGCCGCCGCCACGCGCGACGATCAAGAGATCAGGCCGTGGAATCTTGCCGCCCTCCGGCAGCGCGTTGAAGCCGCGGATCGCGGCCGCCACCTGCTCGGCCGAGCCGTCGCCCTGCACCTTGACCGGCCAGACCAGCACGCGGCGGGGAAAGCGGTCCTCCAGCCGGTGCAGGATGTCGCGGATCACGGCGCCGGTCGGCGAGGTGACGACGCCGATCACCTCGGGCAGCCAGGGCAAAAGCTGCTTGCGGGCCTCGTCGAACAGGCCCTCGGCGGCGAGCTTCTTCTTGCGCTCCTCCATCAGCGCCATCAGCGCGCCGACGCCGGCGGGCTCCAGCGAATCGATGACGATCTGGTACTTCGAGGAGTTCGGATAGGTGGTCAGCTTGCCGGTGGCGATGACCTCGAGGCCCTCCTGCGGCTTGAAGCGCATCCGGGCATGGGCGAACTTCCAGATCACGGCCTCGATCTTGGCGCTCTCGTCCTTCAGGGCGAAATAGCAGTGGCCGGAGGAATGCGGGCCGCGAAAGCCCGAAATCTCGCCGCGGACACGGACATGGCCGAAGCGGTCCTCCACCGTCCGCTTCAGGGCGGAAGAGAGTTCCGAGACGGTGAATTCAGGCGCGTTGACGAGATTCGGAGCAGCGGTCATCTGATCTATAGAATCGGGGTTTTCGACCCCGTGTGCAAGGTCCGGACGCCTCGTTTCAGGCGTCGAATCACATATCCACATCTGATCGAACCGCGTGTTGCCGCGGTTCGGGAGCGTGCTAAACCGGACGAAATGGCGTTACAACCCCTCTGATCGGCGACACAGATGAACATCCTCCTGCTCGGTTCCGGCGGCCGCGAACATGCGCTGGCGTGGAAGATCGCCGCATCCCCGCTGGTGACCAAACTGTGGTGCGCGCCGGGCAATGCCGGGATCGCGCGCGAGGCCGAATGCGTCGCGCTCGACGTCGCCGACCATGCCGCGGTGATCGAATTCTGCCGGGGCAATGCGGTCGATCTCGTGGTGGTCGGTCCGGAGACGCCGCTCGCCGCCGGGATCGTCGACGACCTCGCGGCGGTCGGCATCAAGGCGTTCGGGCCCACCAAACAGGCCGCCCAGCTCGAGGGCTCCAAGGGTTTCACCAAGGACCTGTGCAGCGAGTTCGACATTCCGACCGGTGCCTATCGCCGCTTCGACAACGCAAAGGACGCGGTGGCCTATGTCCGCGCCCAGGGCGCGCCGATCGTGGTCAAGGCCGACGGGCTTGCGGCCGGCAAGGGCGTCGTGGTGGCGCAGACGCTGCCCGAGGCCGAGGCCGCGATTGCGATGATGTTCGAGGGCGCGTTCGGCTCGGCCGGCGCCGAAGTCGTGATCGAGGAGTTTTTATCGGGCCGCGAGATCAGCTTCTTCGCGCTGTGCGACGGCGAGACCGCAATTCCCCTGGCCTCGGCGCAGGACCACAAGCGGGTGTTCGATCACGACAAAGGGCCGAACACCGGAGGCATGGGCGCCTATTCGCCGACGCCGTTCGTGACATCAGAGGTGCACGACCAGATCATGGCGCGGATCATCCTGCCGACGGTGGCCGGGATGAAGAGCCGCGGCACGCCGTTCAAGGGCGTGCTCTATGCCGGCGTGATGCTGACCGCGCAGGGTCCAAAACTGTTCGAATACAATGTCCGCTTCGGCGATCCCGAGTGTCAGGTGCTGATGCTGCGGATGATGTCGGATATCCTGCCGGCGCTGCTCGCCTCCATCGACGGGCAATTGAAGAACTTCGATCTGCGCTGGTATCCGGACCCGGCGCTGACGGTGGTGATGGCGGCCAAGGGCTATCCCGGCGACTACATCAAGGGCACGCGGATCGATGGCCTCGACGACGCAGCCAAGGTCGAGGGCGTCGAGATCTTCCATGCCGGCACGGTGGCGAAGGATGGCGCGACCATCGCCAATGGCGGCCGGGTGCTGAACGTCTGCGCGATGGGCAAGACGGTCACCGAGGCGCGCGACCGCGCCTATCAGGCTGTCGATCGCATCAAATGGCCGGACGGATTCTGCCGCCGCGACATCGCCTGGCAGGCGGTGGAGGCGGAGAAGGGTTGATCGATCCGGCCTCAGCGGCGACAATGGCGCGCCCGGGGGCCTTCGAATGACCGATTTCAGACTGCCCGAGACGCACTACGCGCAAAGCGCCGACGCGAGCATCGCCTATCAGGTGATGGGCGATGGTCCTGTCGACATCATCCTTGTCCCCGGTCTGTTTTCGCACATCGAGTTCATGCACGAGATGCCCGGCTACACCGCCGTGCTGCGCCGCCTGTCGCGCTTCGCCCGGGTCGTGACCTTCGACAAACGCGGACAGGGATTGTCGGATCGGATGACCGGCGCGCCCTCCCTCGAGCAGCGCATGGACGACGTCCGGGCCATCATGGATGCTATCGGCTCCGCGAAGGCGGTGTTGTTCGGCTTCTCCGAGGGCTGCCCGATGAGTGTGCTGTTTGCAGCGACCTATCCGGACCGCGTTTCGCATCTCGTTCTGCTCGGCAGCTTTGCCCGCTCGAAGGATCGCCTGCCGGACGACGTGTGGCAGCTGCGCTGCGACGAGATCGTGCAGAACTGGGGTTCTGGCGACACGGTCAAGACTGTCGCGCCGAGCCAGGCAACGAATGCGGAAGTGATCGCGCAGATCGCGAAATTCGAGCGGCTGTCGAGCAGTCCGGGAGCGTTGCGGACGCTGCTCGTTCTCAATCGCGCGATCGACGTCACGACGATCCTGCCGATGCTCCAGACTCCGACGCTTGTCCTGCATCGGACCGGCGATGCCCGCGTTCCCGTGGCGCTCGGCCGTGCCGTCGCGCGCTCGATCCCCGGCGCGAAATACGTCGAATATCCGGGCGGCGATCACTACTATTGGGTCGGCGAGACCGAGGCGATGCTTGGCGATGTCGAGGAATTCGTCACCGGCCATCGCGATGGTGGTGATGCCGAGCTCGACCGTGTGCTTGCGACCGTGCTGTTCACCGATATCGTCGATTCGACCCGCAGCGCCGCGACGATGGGAGATCATCGTTGGCGACGTCTGCTCGACGATCACGATCAACTCGCGCAGCAGATGGTCGGCCGCCATCGCGGCCATCTGGTGAAGAGCACTGGCGACGGCATTCTGGCGACCTTCGACGGTCCCGGCCGCGCCGTACGCTGTGCGCTGGCGTTCGGCTCGGCCGCGCGGCAGATCGGCCTGCCGGTGCGAGCGGGCCTGCACACCGGCGAGATCGAGGTGAGGGGGACGGATATCGGCGGCATAGCGGTCCACGCCGCGGCGCGCGTGATGTCGCAGTGCGGCTCGAACGAGGTGCTGGTGTCACGCGTGGTGACCGATCTGGTCGCGGGCGCCGGGTTGAAATTCGCCGAGCGCGGCGCGTTCGAGTTGAAGGGACTCCCCGGGACATGGGAGCTGTTTGCGGCGAGCGGCTAGGTTCGGCTGCTGATCTCCGCTCGTCATGCGCGGGCTTGACCCGCGCATCCATCACCTTCGAGAGAATTTCTTTGCGCGATGGATTGCCGGGTCAAGCCCGGCAATGACCGAGTTGTGGGCGCTGGTTACAGCAGATCCCCGCCCGATGGATTCTGCCGCCGCGACATCGCCTGACAGGCGGTTGAGGCGGAAACAGCGAAGGGTTAGCGCGGCTCGTCATTGCGAGGAGCGAAGCGACGAAGCAATCCATCTATCCCCGCGTGGAGAAGTGGATTGCTTCGCTTCGCTCGCAATGACGATGGGTCAGAGCAGATCCCCGCCTGCCGCTGACGCCGTGGTGCCGTGCTCGCGGAACGCCTTGATGACGTTCTTGCCGATCTTCCACTTGTGCACCTCGTCGGGGCCGTCGACCAGCCGCTGCGAGCGCACCTGGGTGTACCACTTCGCCAGCGGCGTATCCTGGCTGAAGCCGAGCGCGCCGTGCAGCTGGATCGCGGTATCGATCACCTTGTGCACCATGTGGGCGTGGAAGATCTTGGCGATCGAGTTCTCCTGGCGGATGTCGAGGCCCTTCTCGGCCTTGTAGGCGATGTGCAGCAGCATCAGCCGGCCGATATAGAGTTCGCTGGCACAGTCGGCGAGCATGAACTGCACCGCCTGCCGGTCCGCCAGTAATTGCCCGAAGGTCGAGCGCTTGGTGACATGGGCGGCCGCCATGTCGAGTGCGCGCTGCGCCTTGGCAACGTTGTGCATGCCGTGGCGCAGCCGGCCGTAGGCGAGGCGGTGCTGGCCCATGTTGAAGCCGTTGCCTTCGCCGCCGAGCAGATTGTCGGCCGGCACCTTCAGATCCCTGATCTCGATCTCGGAGTGACCGCCATGGATCACGTCGTCATGCGGACCCTCGATCGCCATGTTGGCGACGTTGCGCTTGATGCGGTAGCCGGGGTTGGGCAGCTCGACGATGAAGGTCGAATATTGCTTGTGGCGCGGCGCGTTGGGATCAGTCTTCGCCATGACCAGCGCAAGGTCGGCGACGCTCGCCGACGAGGAAAACCATTTCTCGCCGTTGAGGATATAGTTCTCGTTGCCGTCCTTCACCGCCGTGGTCTGCATGCCGGTGGCATCGGCGCCGGCGGCCTTTTCCGTCATCGAGAAGCAGATGCGCTTTTCGCCGTTGAGCAGGGGCTTGAGGAATTTTTCCTTCTGGTACTCGGTGCCGTGCGCCAGGATCGTCATCATCGAGGCGTCGTCCGGTCCCTGCGTGTTCATCGAGAGCGCGCCGAGCATGCTTTCGCCGAGCTCCATCTGCACCAGCGCGTTGGCGAGCGGGCCAAGGCCCATACCGCCATACTCCTTCGGCACGAACGGGCACCACAGGCCCTGCGCGCGGGCCTTCTTCCGCAGCGGTCCCAGCACCTCGGCAAGCGGCTTGGTGTCGAGTTCCTTTTCCGCCGGAATGCATTCGTCGTGGACGAATTTGCGAACCTTCTCGCGGATCGCCTTGGCCTCGGCGGGGATTTCGAAGTCGATCGACATGGCACTTCCTCGTTTCATGTTGTTGTTGGCAGGACTTGAGGATGGCATAAACCTCGCCAAAGCCAGCGGCAACGCCGAACAAAGTTTGAAGCAGCGCCCGCGACAGGGAAGGAGCTACCGATGCCTGATCTCGCTGATCTTTTTCCCGGCTATGAATCAAAATGGATCAACACCTCGCAGGGCCGCATCTTCGCCCGCGTCGGCGGCAAGGGCCCGCCATTGCTGTTGCTGCACGGCTTCTCCTCGACGCACGTGATGTGGCACTCGGTTGCGCCGAAACTCGACGACAGGTTCACGCTGATCGTCGCCGACCTGCCGGGCTACGGCTGGTCCGATATGCCCGACAGCGACAAGGACCATACGCCCTACACCAAGCGGGCCTGGGCGAAGACCATGGTCGAGCTGATGGAGCAGCTCGGGCACGTGCATTTCGCGCTCGCCGGCCACGATCGCGGCGGCCGGGTGTCGTACCGGCTCGCGCTCGATCATCCCGGCCGGCTGTCGAAGCTCGCGGTGCTCGATATCGCGCCGACCTATGATTACTGGCAGAAGCTCAATCGCCTGTCGGCGCTGAAGATCTACCACTGGGCGTTCCTGGCGCAGCCCTATCCGCTGCCGGAGACGCTGATCTCCAACAATGGCGAATTCTTCCTCAAGGAGAAGATGGCGAGCCAGACCAGGAGCAAGACGCTGGAGGCGATCGATCCGCGCGCGCTCGAGCACTACCTCGCGCCATTCCGCGATCCCGCGCGCATCCATGCGATGTGCGAGGACTATCGCGCCGGCGCCTATGCCGACTACGAGATAGACAAGGCCGATGTCGACGCCGGCAAGAAGATCACGGTCCCGATGCTGGCGCTGTGGGGCGATGCCGGGGTTGCGAGCGCCGCAACGACACCGCTCGACACCTGGAAGACCTGGGCCACCAATGTCAGCGGCGCGCTGGTGGCGTCGGGGCACTTCCTGCCCGAGGAGAATCCGGAGGCGACGGCGAAGCTGCTGCGGGAGTTTTTCCTGGCGGGGTGACCCCGCTCAATCACCGTCACCCTGAGGAGCGCGCATCGCGCGCGTCTCGAAGGGCGACGGCCCGACTGTGGCCGTGCATCCTTCGAGACGCGCTACGCGCTCCTCAGGATGACGGGTTCAAGATCTTGGTAGCCCGGATGGAGCGGAGCGAAATCCGGGACGGTCTCCGCGGAGGCAGCTCCCCGGATTGCGCTGCGCTTTATCCGCGCTACGAATTCGTCACCGCCGCTCCCTGAAGAACTCGCGCAGCAGGCGCGCGGACTCGGTCTCGCCGACCGCGCCATAGACCTCCGGCACATGGTGGCAGGTCGGCTGCGCGAAGAACCGGACGCCTGACTCGACCGCGCCGCCCTTGGGGTCGGCGGCGCCGTAATAGAGCCGGCGGATGCGGGCAAAGGAGATCGCGCCGGCACACATGGTGCAGGGCTCCAGCGTCACGTAGAGGTCGCAATCGACCAGCCGCTCGGTGCCGATGGCCTCGGCGGCCTGCCGGATCGCAAGGATTTCCGCATGGGCCGTCGGATCGTGGTCGGTCAGGGTGCGGTTGCCGGCGGTGGCGATCACCTCGTAGCCCCGCACGATCACGCATCCGATCGGAACCTCGCCAGCTTTTCCGGCACTTTCGGCGGTTTTTAGCGCCAAATCCATGAAAGAAGGGGCAGACATGCCTCGTATCATCGGAAGAAACCTGCTAGTAGCGTCGCCTTCAGCAGAAGTGGATGCCGGTTTTGCGCCAGTCGCGCCCAGATGGCGCGCGTATCGCCGGTTGCCCTGCGCCCCAATTTAACCTCCAGGCGAGAACATTCATGCCCCGCGACAGCGACAAAAACAACGATTCCCGCGGCCGGCGGGACCGGGGGGCGCCCGGGAAGGGGCGGCCCAGTGGCTCCCGCGGATCGGACAAGCCGTTCGGCAAGCGCAGCTTCGGCGGCAAAGGTGGTGATCGCGACAAGCGCTCGTTCGGCGACAAGGGCGAGGGCCGCTCGTTCCGCCGCCGTGAGGACGGCGACGCGCCGCGCCGCGATTACGGCGACCGGCCCCGCTTCAAGCGCGACGACCGCGGCGGCGAGGGGGGCGGAAAGCGCCCGTTCAAACCGCGCGGCGAGCGCCGCGACTTTGATGCGGGCGATCGTCCGCAGCGCGGTGGCGCGCGCTCGGAAGGCCGGTCATCCGACCGCAAGTTCGGCGAGAAGCGGAGCTTTGCGCCGCGCGGCGAGCGCGCCGAGCGCAAATTCGACGACCGGAAGTTTTCGCGCGGCGATCGCGACAAGGGTTCATTCCGCGACAAGGGCGAGGGCCGCCCGTTCCGCCGCCGCGAGGACGGCGACGCACCGCGCCGCGATTTCGGCGATCGGCCGCGCTTCAAGCGCGACCGCGACTTCGAAGGCCGCGACCGCGGCGACGAGAAGCCCTGGCAGAAGCGAGATCGCAAGCCGCGCGACGGCTACAAGCCGCGCGACGACCGCGGCGGCGACGAGCGTCCGCGCTTTTCGCGGTCGCGCGACGATCGCGGTGGCGGCGAACGTCCGCGGTTCTCGAGGTCCCGCGACGACCGTGAGCAAGGTGATCGTCCGAAGTTCGGCCGGCCGCGCTGGGATCGTCATGATGAAGATGGTGGCCGCGACAATCGTCGGCGTGAGCGCCCCGAAGGCCGTACCGACTGGCAGGAGCATCCGCGCAGCGAGGGCCGCTTCTCCGACCGGCCGCGCCGCGACAATGAGGACGACAGCAAGGTCTTTGCGAAGCGCCCGGCCTTCGGCGGCCGCGGCGCCTATCGCGAGCGCTCCTACGACGATCGCCGCGAGCGTCCCGAGCCGAAGCCGAAGAAGACAGGCGAACGGATCGCCAAGGTGCTGGCGCGCGCCGGTCTCGCCTCGCGCCGCGATGCCGAGGAGATCGTCACGCAAGGGCGCGTCACCGTCAACGGACGCGTCATCAACTCGCCGGCGCTCGATATCACCGAGAACGATGTCGTGGCGGTCGACGGCAAGCCGTTGCCGCCGCGCGAGCGGACCCGGCTGTTCATGTATCACAAGCCGCGCGGGCTGATGACGACGCATGCCGATCCCGAGGGGCGGCCGACCGTGTTCGACAATCTGCCCGAGGGCTTGCCGCGGCTGATCTCGATCGGCCGGCTGGATTTCAACACCGAAGGCCTGTTGCTGCTGACCAATGACGGCGGCCTGGCGCGGACGCTGGAGCATCCCGACACCGGATGGCTGCGCCGCTACCGCGTGCGTGCGCATGGCGAGGTGACGCAGGGCCAGCTCGACCAGCTCAAGGGTGGCGTCGAGGTCGACGGCGTCAAATACGGGCCGATCGACGCGACGTTGGAACGCGACCAGAGCGCCAATGTGTGGGTGGTGTTTGCGATCCGCGAGGGCAAGAACCGCGAGGTCCGCAACGTGATGGCGCATCTCGGGCTCGAGGTGAACCGCCTGATCCGGATCTCCTACGGCCCGTTCCAGCTCGGCGAGCTCGAGGAGGGCAAGGTCGAGGAGGTCAAGACGCGGGTGCTGCGCGAGCAGCTCGGCGAGAAGATCGCCAAGATCGCGGGCGCGGACTTCACGCGGCCGGAGCAGCGTGACGCAGCCGACGGCGACGATGCGCCCGCCAGGAAGCCGAAGCCCAGCAAGCGCGAAACCATCAACGATCGCAAGGGCCGCCGCGTGCTGGTGCAGCGCACCGGCAGCGAGGAAGCGCGTGCCCGCAATGAAGACGAAGCGAGCGGCTACGGCCCGCCGCGCCGTCCCAAGCGCGGCTACCACGGCAAGCGCGATCTCAAGCCGCGCGACGAGTAACGGTCGATGCGCGTCGTCGGGGGCAGGCTGAAGGGCCGCAATCTCGCTTCACCTGCGGGCCGCGAGATTCGTCCGACCGCGGACCGCCTGCGCGAGTCCGTGTTCAACATTCTGATCCACGCCTACGACAATCCGATCGAGGACGCGCGCGTGCTCGATCTGTTTGCCGGCACCGGCGCGCTCGGCATCGAGGCGGCCTCGCGCGGCGCCAGGTTCACGCTGTTCGTCGACAATGGCGCCGAGGCGCGGGCGCTGCTGCGCAACAATGTCGAATCGTTGGGTCTCGGCGGCACGACCAAGGTCTATCGCCGCGATGCCACCGATCTCGGACCGGCGCATCCGGTCGAGCCGTTCTCGCTGGTGTTTCTCGATCCGCCCTATGGCAAGGGGCTAGCCGACAAGGCGCTCGCCTCGCTGCGCGACGGCGGCTGGCTGACGCCGGGCGCGCTGCTCGTGGTGGAGGAGGCGAAGGCCGCGGCGTTCGCGGCACCCGAGGGCTTCGAGGAGCTCGAGCGGCGGGCGTATGACGACACCGAGTTCGTGTTTTTGCGAGCTGTCACCGCAATCTAGAATTCGTAGGATGGGTAGAGCGCAGCGAAACCCATCAACTTCTGGGCCGCGGAAGAGATGATGGGTTTCGCTGCGCTCTACCCATCCTACGCGATACTGATTCATCACCGCTAGGGGAGCGCGAACCATGGCCGACACTCTTGCCGGGCTGGCCGGTCAGCTGGAGACGCAGGTCAAGGCGTTGCGCGGCGCTGGCGATGATGCGGCGCTGCTTGCGGCAGCGCGCGATGCCGCCGATCAGATCGAGCGCAGTTGCGGCGCGCGGGATGGGGACGCGCGTGACGCGCTCATGATGGTCCAGCGCTGGACGTTCAATGCGGCGGCCGATTGCTGGCCGGGCTGGAGCGTGTCCGACAAGCCGATCAATCAGGACAATCTGCTGGCCGCACGCGAGCTTGCAGAACGCTCGCTCCGGCTGGTGCGGACTCTGGAGATCGGACCGCTGCGCGAGGCGACGGGCGTCTGGATGGTGGGGGCGTTTAACCTGGCGCTTGGCCGCTATGAGGAGGCGATCAGCATGTTTCGCGAAGCACGCGAGCATTATGTTGTCGCGAGCGCGCCCGGCCTCGTGCTGCTGACGGAGGGCTATGTCGCGATTGCGAGGCAGGTCGGCAAGGATCAAGCATCACCTGGGGGCGAAGATCTCGATCAGATCTGCACGCGGATCGCGGCAGGCGGGTTCGAGGACGGTCACGAATGGATCGCGCAACGTCGCACGGTGCTGGACGTGTTTGCCCGGCGGAACAATTCGTAGAATGGGTAGAGCCAGCGAAACCCATCGACTTCCGGGCCGCGGGAGAGATGATGGGTTTCGCTGAGTTTATCATAGGGCCGCGCTTTGCGCCGACCCGTTGGTTTGCCCGGAACGACGGGGATGGAGACTACCGCCGCCCGAACAGCTTCTCGATATCGCTCAGCTTCAATTCGACATAGGTCGGGCGGCCGTGGTTGCACTGGCCGGAATTCGGCGTGTCCTCCATCTCGCGGAGTAGCGCGTTCATCTCTTCCGGCTTGAGGCGGCGGCCGGCGCGGACCGAGCCGTGGCAGGCCATGGTGGCGGCGACGTGCATCAGCCGGCGTTCCAGTGGCAGCGCCTCGTCCCACTCCGCCATGTGCTCGGCGAGGTCGCGCAACAGGCCCGCCGCATTGGCCTTGCCGAGCAGCGAGGGCGTCTCGCGCACCGCGACCGCGCCGGGGCCGAAGGATTCGATCGAGAGCCCGAATGACGCCAGCTCCTCGGCGCGATCGAGCAGCTTCTCGACAGTCGACTCATCGAGCTCGACGATCTCGGGGATCAAGAGGATCTGCCGCTGCACGCCGTTCTTCGCCAGCGAGGCCTTGAGCTTCTCATAGACGATGCGCTCATGCGCCGCGTGCTGGTCGACCACGATGAGGCCGTCGCGGGTCTGCGAGACGATGTAGGTCTCGTGGATCTGGGTGCGCGCGGCGCCGAGCGGCCGGTCGAGCAGGTCGGGCGCGGGCGCGGCCTCGAAGCGCACATCGGCGGTCGGCATGCCGACGTCGAAGGCGGCCTGTCCGGGCTCGGCGAAGGCGGGCGCCGCCGCACCGTCGAACGCGCGCATCGGACCAGCCGGATAGGACGGCGAGCCGCGCCAGTCCCAATTGCCCGGACGCGGCGGCGTGGTGAAGGCGGGGCGGAAGGCCGAGAGCGCGGCGCCGTCGGCGGTATTGGCCGCGGTGCGCCTGCCTTCGCGTGCGAGGCCTTCCTTCAACGCGTGCACGATCAGCGCGCGCACCAGACCGGCATTGCGGAAGCGCACCTCGGTCTTGGCCGGATGCACATTGGCATCGACGCCCTCGGGGTCGCACGTCACGAACAGCGCCACGACGGGATGGCGGTCGCGCGGCAGATAGTCGGAATAGGCCGCGCGCACCGCGCCAAGGATCAGCTTGTCGCGCACCGGGCGGCCGTTGACGAACAGATATTGCCCGAGCGCATTGGCGCGGGTCAGCGACGGCGCGGCGGCAAAGCCCTCGACCACGACCCCCTCGCGCTCGGCGCGTACCTCGATCGCACTGGCGCGAAAATCCGCGCCCAGGATATCGCCGAGCCGGGTCAGCCGGCCCGCGGCGCCGGGCAGCGCTGCGGCCCAAGTGACCGGCGCCCGCTCTTCGCCGGCTAGCGTGAAGGCGATGTCGGGCCGGGCCATGCCGAGGCGGCGCACGACTTCGCGGATCGCTTCCGCCTCGGTGCGGTCGGTCTTGAGGAATTTCAGCCGCGCCGGCGTCGCATAGAAGAGTTCGTTGACCTCGACGCGGGTGCCCTGGCCGAGCGCGGCCGGCATGACCTCGGACTTCTCGCCGCCTTCGACCGACAGCGACCAGGCATGCGGTTCGCTGGCATGACGCGTGGTGATGCCGAGCTTTGCGACCGCGCCGATCGAGGGGAGCGCCTCGCCGCGGAACCCGAGCGTGCGGATTCGCAACAGGTCTTCGTCGTCGAGCTTGGAGGTGGCGTGGCGGTCGACCGCAAGCGCAAGGTCTGACCGAGTCATGCCGCCGCCGTCGTCGGTGATGCCGATCCGGCGCCGCCCGCCGCCGTCGGTGAAAACGTCGATCCGGCTGGCGCCGGCGTCGATCGCGTTCTCGACCAGTTCCTTGACGACGCTCGCGGGGCGTTCGACCACTTCGCCGGCGGCGATGCGGTTGACGAGCTGTTCGGGAAGCTGGCGGACGGGCATGGATTGGACGTTCGGAGCGCGATTCGAGGCTGGCCATTACTATAAGTCGCCGCGCCGGCAAATGCATGGGACCGATCTGGCGGCCGGACACGGGGTGGGGATGAGTCCGGCCTATCGCCTTGAAGACGCTTGGCTTCGGCGGCCGGCGCGTTACGTCCTACGTCCCGATTGTGGGGCAGCGTGCACAGGTATATCGTTTAGAAAAATTATAAGTTCTCGCCGGAGGAACGCCATGTGCCATCTTTTCGCGCATCAGCCGCAACGCGACTATGAATCGCAGACCCGATCGTTGCGGATCGACGGCCATTGCACCTCGATCCGGCTGGAAATGTCGTTCTGGGATACGCTGGAGGAGATCGCGGCCAAGGAAGGCATGACGCTGGCCAAGTTCCTCACCACCCTGCACAACGAGGTGCTCGATCATCACGGCGAGGTGAACAATTTCGCGTCGCTGCTGCGCTGCTCCTGCCTGATCTACCGCGCCAAGGCGAATGCGCCGGCGGTGGTCCCGGACTATCGCGGGGCGGCGGCGATCATGGACGCCGCGGAATAGGTTTCGCGCAAGTCCATCACGCAAAGAAGAAAGCGGCCTTGTCCAGTTGGGCAAGGCCGCTTCAGTGAGAGGGGAATTGTATTTTCTTGCTGGATCTCCTCGCTAGATCTCCTTGCGCTGCATCGCGCCGGCGATGTGGTCGGCCTGGCGGATCGCCAGCGACACGATCGTCAGCGTCGGGTTGCAGGCCGCGCCTGACGTGAACTGGCTGCCGTCGGAGACGAACAGGTTCTTGATGTCGTGGGTCTGGCCGAACTTGTTGACCACGCCGTCGCGCGGCTTCTCGCTCATCCGGTTGGTGCCCATGTTGTGGGTCGAGGGATAGGGCGGCGTCGGATAAGTGACGGTGGCACCGACCGCCTCATAGACCGCGGAGCCCTGCTTGTAGGCATGGTCGCGCATCGCGACGTCGTTCGGATGATCGTCGAAATGCACGCTGGCGACCGGCATGCCGAACTTGTCCTTGATCTTCGGATCCAGCGTGATGCGGTTGGTCTCCTGCGGCATGTCCTCGCCGACCAGCCACATGCCGGCCATCCGCGGATAGCCCTCGATCGCGCTGGTGAAGCTGCGTCCCCAGGCGCCGGGATTGAGGAACGCGGCCATGAAGGGCAGGCCGAGCGACAGCGTCTCCATCTCGTAGCCGCCGACGAAGCCGCGCTTCGGATCGTTCTTGGCCTCGTCGCGGATGATGCCGGCCATCGTGGTGCCGCGATACATGTGCACCGATTTCTCGAAGCTCGCATACACGCTGCCGGTCATGTGCCGCATGTAGTTGCGGCCGACCTGGCCGGATGAGTTGGCGAGCCCGTCCGGGAACATGCTGGACGCGCTGTTGAGCAAGAGCCGCGGGCTCTCGATCGAGTTGCCGGCGACCGCGACGACGCGGGCCTTCTGGCGCTGCATCGCGCCGGTCGCATCGGCATAGACCACGCCGGTGACCTTGCCGGACTGGTCGTGCTCGATCTTGATCACCATGCTGCCGGGGCGCACTTCGAGATTGCCGGTGGCTTCGCCCTTCGGGATCTCGGTGTAGAGCGTCGACCATTTGGCGCCCGACTTGCAGCCCTGGAAGCAGAAGCCGATCTGCTGGCAGGAGCCGCGGCCGTCGCGCGGCTCGCTGTTGATCGCCATCCGCCCGGTGTGCACCTCCTTGTAGCCGAGCTTCTTGGCGCCGGCTTCCATCACCTTGAAGTTATTGTTGCCGGGCAGCCCTGGGATGCCGTTGGTGCGGGTGACGCCCATCTTGTCCTCGGCCTTGGCGTACCACGGCTCCATCTCGGCGAGCGTGATCGGCCAGTCGATCAGGTTGGCGCCGGGAATGGCGCCATAGGCCGACTTGATCTTGAACTCGTGCTCGTCGAAACGCAGCGAGGCGCCGGCCCAATGCGTGGTCGAGCCGCCGACCGCCTTCACGATCCAGGCCGGCAGGCCCGGAAAATCCTGGTGGACGCGCCAGCTGCCCGAGGTCGAGCGCGCGTCGGACCAGGCGAGCTGGGTAAAACTGTCCCATTCATCGTTGATGAAGTCCTGGTTCTCGATGCGCGGGCCGGCCTCCAGGATCACGACCTTGACGCCCTTCTGCGCCAGTTCATTGCCGAGCGTTCCGCCGCCGGCACCGGAGCCGACGATCACCACAACGCCGCTGTCATTCAGATCGAATTTTGCCATTGTTTCCTCCCGACCCGTTCAGACCTTCGGCAGCCAGTCGATATCGGCGAAGCCGCGCTTGATGTAGCCGCCATGCTCGGCCGAGGAGCCCTCGTAGCCGAACCGCGGCCACACCTCCTTGTTGTTGTAGATGGAGACGATGAGGTCGCCGCGGATCTTCTGGAAGAACGCGCTTTGCTCGATCTGTTGCAGCAGCGCGACGCGATCGTTTTCCCAGGCGACCTGGACATATGGCATCTTGTGGCGGTCGTTGGCCGCCTGATCGAGCCTCGTGACGCCGTCATTGATCAGCGACTTGACCGCCGGATCCTTCGCGGCCTTCTCATCCCACGGCTTGACCGCCGCTATGTAGTAGCTGTCGCCGAGGAAATCGTGCGGATAGATATCGCGCGCCATCTTCAGCAGCGTCTTCAGCGTGGCCGGCGTCAGCGTCGTGGCGCCTTCGGCCCACGCATCGGTGATGCCGAGCCCCGTCGAGGTCGCAATCGCGACTGCGGGTGCGGTCACGGCCGCGCCTTTGAGAAAGACACGCCGGTCATATTTGCTGCGTCGATCGATTTCTCTCATGGGTTCCTCCGTCAATTTTTATTTGTGCAATTGCCTTGTTATCTGAGCATGCTCTAGCCGAAGCGCCCGCCGCGCTGGATCACCTCGATCTTGTAGCCGTCGGGATCGGAGACGAAGAAGAAGCGCGCCAGCGTCTTGCCGTCGTGCTTGAAGTCGCGCAGCGGCCCCGGCGACAGTTTCTCCTTCTCGAAGCGCGCGTGCTCGGCATCGACGTCATCGACGATGACGGCGAGATGGCCGTAACCGTCGCCGAGCGTGTAGGGCTCCTTGCGATCGAAATTGACCGTGAGTTCGACCTCGAACGGCGAGGAGGGATGGCGCAGATAGATCAGCGCGAAATCGGGAAATCTCAGATTGTCCGCGATCTCCAGGCCGAACGCGCGCTGGTAGAAGTCGAGCGCTTTGGCTTCGTCGAGCACGCGGATCATCGAATGCACGGGTTTCGCCATTCAGTTCAGCTCCTTCAGATAGGCGATGATCATGGCGCGGGTTTCCGGCTTGGCTTGCCGGTAGGCCATCACGGCGCCGGGGATCAACTCCTGCGGGTTGGTCAGCCAGGCATCGAGCCTGGCGTCGTCCCAGACGAAATCGGCCTTGCCGAAGCCCGCGGAATATTTGAAGCCGTCGGCCTTGCCGGCATGGCGGCCGACGATCCTGTAGAGCGACGGGCCTTGCCGGACGGCATCCGACATGTTGGTGGTGTGACAGGTCGCGCATTGCTGCTTGAACAGCGTCGCCCCGTCGGGCGGCTTGGCGGCCGGCAGGGGCATCTGCGCAGCCGTCATTTGCACTGCAAGCATTGCGCTGCAAAATCCCAGCCCCAACGACCACCTTGCGCGCAGCTTTGTCATCTACATCACCGCCTCTGTGCGGAGACTGTAGGAGGCTGAAATCCGCCGTTGGTAGTAGCGGGCTGTTTCACAGCAGAACAAAGCTGGGCGGTGATCTGGCGCGGAACCGGTGGTTGCCGCATATGCGGACGACAATTTCGCAAAATGACCGCGAAATCCCTGCACGATCACCACACGACGCAGCTTGCATCTCGCGTGCGCCGTTTGCGGAAAATGCAGTCTCGCGCGATGGGGTTCAGGGTCGGCGCTGCAAACGGCGCACCATCTGCGCCGCTCCTCCATCGTCAATTAAAATCCCAGGAGAAATGGATGACGTTTGCAAAAACCAGCGTGCTCGCCCTTGCCATCTCGGCCGCGATGGCCGGCCCCGTCCTGGCACAGGGAACGACTGCACCGGATACCCGCGGCGGTGCACCGGGCAGAGGTACCATGCAGCAGGGCGGCGGCATGTCCGGCAGCGGCGATGAGGAAATGACGGCGCAACCTGGCGCGCCGACGCAGAAGAGCGGTGCCGCCGCCAAGTCGGGCAGCAAGGGAACGGTCGGCAGCGGACGCACGGCACCGAAGTCGGGTGGTTCCGAGATGGCGCCCGCAACCAAGAAGTACTGAAGCACGAGGGCCTTCGCGGTTCTGATCAATCGGAACCAAGGCTCAGGCTTCTTGTTCTGACGCGTTCCTTCGCGCGAACCGACATCCGCTTCGCGCGAAAACGCTTCTGGTTACGCTGACCGGATCCCGGATGCAGTGCCGCGCGCGCTGCGTCCGGCGTTCCCTAACGTCGACGTTCCCTAATCGTCGAAACGGCGTGTGCCGCGCCCCGCCTTGATGTCGCTGCGGCGCTTCTTGCCCTCGAGCCGGCGCTGCTTGGAGCCGAGCGTCGGCTTGGTCGGCCGCCGCGGTGTCGGCCGCACCATCGCCTCCCTCAACATCTCGAGCAGCCGCTCGATCGCATCAGCGCGATTGCGTTCCTGGGTGCGAAAGCGGAACGCGTGGATCACGATCACGCCTTCCTTGGTCATGCGGCTGCCGGCGAGCCGCGCCAGCCGCTGCGCGGCGTCCGCCGGCAACGCAATCTTGTTGGTATCGAAGCGAAGCTGCGCCGCGGTCGAGACCTTGTTGACATTCTGTCCGCCCGGGCCGGAGGCGCGGACAAAGACGATCTCAACGTCGTTCTCGTCGATCGTAAGGTCGCGGGACACCCGCAGCATGACATCACCCGTGGGGGAAGAATCGGCAGGCCGCAGGATAGCGGGTTTGTGCTGTGCGTGCTTCAGCTGCGTAGATGCAGCGTTAGGTACGTCTGAGAGCGCCGCGTGCGGCTTACCCCTCTCCCCACCCTCCCCCCGCAAGGGGGGAGGGTGCCGGAACAGCGTGCCCACCTCACAGCGAGTCATCGCAAACACTACAGTCCGTTCTCGGGCCGTCAGGGACGTATAGGCGGTAGGGCTCCCTCCCTCCTTGCGGGTA